>NZ_JBQENK010000014.1:192424-197266 GCF_052044735.1 Pseudomonas sp. 22526 | reverse complement strand
GACGCGAGCAAGGTCAACGTCAACGGCGGCGCCATCGCCCTCGGCCACCCGATCGGCGCCTCGGGCTGCCGGGTGCTGGTGACCCTGCTGCACGAGATGCTCAAGCGCGATGCCAAGAAAGGCCTGGCGACCTTGTGCATCGGCGGCGGCCAGGGCGTAGCTCTGGCCATCGAACGCTAACCCAGCGCCCTTCCTGTAGGAGCGAGGCTTGCCCGCGAAACAAACGTCACGACNTATCGCGGGCAAGCCTCGCTCCTACAGGTAGGCACCCACCGCGCACCACGGCCGGCCCTCGGACCCACGACATCCGGCGGCCAGCCGGCAACACACCCGGCGCACCTCATGGTGCGCCGGGTTTATTTTGCGGCCCGACAGACGCTGAACAGAGGCCGCTGGCAGCCGCCCATCCGTCAGCTACATTCAACTCATACGGCTGGCGAGACCCGTTTCCCACTCCCTCCTGCCCAATGACTCACGGCTGAAACAGTCCAGGTCGGTGCGCGGTGCGTTACCTGTCGAAGCCGGATCACAGCGCTCAAGCCCCCATGGGCAGAGCATGCCACCCAATCCTTGCCTCCTTCATCGACCCGATAACGAGGAGCGGAACATGCGCCTGATCAGATGCCTGCTCTACACCGGCTTTTGCCTATTGCTGGCGGGGCTGATCAGCCTCCAGGCCAGTGCCGGCCCCTCCTTCGACGCGGACAGACAAGGACTCGAGAAACTCTCGACCAACGCCGGCGCCGAGCTGCACCGGGGCTTTCAGAAATTCCACGAAATGCTGATGTACCTCGAACTGAAGGAGCCCCTGCATGCCACCGAGGCCAAGGCCGCGGCCCTGCAACACTTCAACGAGTCAGCCGTGCTGTTCAAGAAGGTCACCGCCAGCGCCCCCGAGCAGAAGATCCTCTACCAGCCCCGGGATGACAGTGAAAAGGAAGCCATAGCCGCCTTCCAGAACCGCTTGAAGGAACTGGATATCGCTGAACCCACCACCGAGAAGCAGCTGGCCAACCTGGCCGTCACTGTGCTGACCAGGCATATCCATGTGCTGGAAAAGTCCAGCTTCAAGGCGACCAAGGCCGACTACCCGCCCTTGCGCAAGGCCCTGCGTTCACAAGCCCTGCTGCTCGACCTGGGCATCCTGACCTCCATTGTCTGGAGCCTGTCGGCCGAGCAGCCTGGCGGGAGCAGCTAGCGCCTTGCCCCCAGGGGCTGTCACTACGACTTCGGCTTGCCCATCAGCAACAGCAGCGACAAAGCGGCAAACCCCGCCCCGGCGTAGAACGTCAGCGCCGCGCCATGGGCCTGCCACAGCCAGCCGGCGATCACGCTGGCCAGCAACAGGGCGATTCCGCTCAGCAGATTGAACACACCAAAGGCAGTGCCCTTGAGGTCGGCGGGCGTGGTGTCGGCCACCAGGGTGGCGAGGATGCCCTGGCTGAAGCCCATGTGCAGGCCCCACAGGGCGACGCCGAGCAGCACCATCGGCACCGATTCGGCATAGGCCAGCACCAGGTCGGCGAGGATCAGCAACAGCAGGCCGACGCTGAGCAAGGCGCTGCGGTTGATGCGGTCCGACCATTTGCCGACCGGATAGGCCGAGACCATGTAGAACCCGGCCATGACCACCATCACCAGTGGCACCCAGGCGGCGGAGAAGCCCAGTTGCTGGGCCCGCAGCACCAGGAACGCCTCGCTGAAACGAGCCAGGGTGAAAGCCGCGCCGATGGCCACCACCCACCAGTAATGCCGGGAAAACCGCCGCAGCGAGGCCAGCCGTAATGGTGACTGGAAGTGCCGGGTGCCGGGGGCATGTTCGGGTTCGCGGATGGCGAAGATCAGCAGCACCACGGCCAGCGCCGCGGGGATCACCGCCAGCCACAGGACCTGGGCGATATCGTTGGCCAGCCACAGCATCAGGCCGATGGCCAGGATCGGTCCGAGGAAGGCCCCCACGGTGTCCAGGGACTGGCGCAGGCCAAAACAGGCACCGCGGATTTCCGCCGGGGCCACGTCCGCCACCAGGGCATCCCGTGGCGCGCCGCGAATGCCCTTGCCGATGCGGTCCAGCAGGCGTGCGCTGAACACCAGTTCCGCCGAACTCGCCAGGGGGAACAGCGGCTTGGTCAGCGCCGCCAGGCCATAACCCAGCAACAGGAGCTCCTTGCGCCGGCCGATAAAGTCGCTGATGGCGCCGGAAAAGACTTTCACCATCAGCGCCGTGGCTTCCGCCACGCCCTCGATGATGCCGACCACCAGCATGCTGATCCCCAGGGTTCCAACCATGTACAGCGGCAACAGGCTGTGCACCAGCTCGGACGACACGTCCATGAACAGGCTGACGAATCCCAGGGCCCAGACCGTGCGCGGAATGCCGCGACTCAAATGCTTCCCGGATTCGCTCGTTACAGGTCCCGCCATGACAGACATCCCCCAGGGTTTACCAAGAATCCGGTTGTTCCAAGCCTAGGCCGACAACGGCGGCAATGCCCGTCATGGCTCCCGTTGCAGTCGACGCTCGAGGGCCGCGGCCAGGGCCGACGCCTCCTGTTTCAAGGAGGCGCAGAAGGCCTCGACGAAAATCGACGACGGCCGGAAATCCGGGCGGATCAGCATCACCCGGTACGGCACCGACAACTGCAGCGGCCGGATCGCCAGGCCCCTGCCCGCCTCCTCCATGGCGCTCAGCGGGTTGATGATCGCTACCCCCAGTTGCTGGCGCACCATGGCACAGACCGAGGCGGCATTGGTGGTTTCGATCACCACCCGGCGGTCGATGCCGGCCTGGCGAAAGTGCTCGTCGAGGGTCTGACGATAAATGTCCAGGCCTGACAGGTTGATGAAATTCACTCCGCGAAAGTCTTCGCTGTGCAGCAGCGGCTTGGCCAGCAACGGATGCCCTTCCGGCAGGATGCATACCATGTCGGCGCAGAACAGCAGTTCGCCCTGAGTGCCCCGCGGCAGGTGCTCGCTTTCGGTCAGGCCCAGGTCATGGCGCTGGGCGCTGAGGGACTCTTCCAGCAAGGGCGATTCCTGGGCGGTGATGCTCAGGCCGATGCCGGCGTGGCGCTGCTGGAAGTGCTTGCATACCCGCGGCAGCAGGGTCTGGGAGAACAGCGGCAGGCAGGTCAGGCTCAACTGGCCGTGCTCGAAGCGGCGAATCGACTGCGCCACGCTGTTGATCCGTTCCAGGCCGACATAGGCCCGCTCCACCTCCTCCAGCAACAGCATGGCCTGGGCGGTCGGCAGCAGGCGGCCGCCCTCGCGGTCGAACAGGCTCAACCCGGACAGGCTCTCCAGCCGCGCCAGCTCGCGGCTGACCGTGGGTTGCGAGGTGAACAGCAGGCGCGCCGCGCCGGTGACGCTGCCGGCCTGCATGATGGCGCGGAACACCTCGATATGGCGCAGGGAAATGTCCACCGCTTGCTCCTTGGTTTAAGACTCTGACTTGCACAACCCATATCAAAACTGAATCGAGATATAAAGAATAGATATTTTATTGAATACACCGCCCTCGGCATCATGCAGGCCTCTTTCCCCGCCACAGACGATCGCCATGGCCATTCCCTTTTCCCCCGAGCAACTGACCGCCGCCGCCCGCCAGTACGGCACCCCGTTGTGGTGCTACGACGCGCGGACCATCAAGGTGCGCATCCAGCAACTGAAGGCCTTCGACGTGGTGCGTTACGCGCAGAAAGCCTGCTCCAACCTGCAGGTGCTGCGCCTGATCCGCGAGGCCGGGGTGCGAGTGGACGCGGTGTCCCTGGGGGAAATCGAGCGGGCGCTGCTGGCCGGGTTCAGCCCGCAAGGCGATCCGGCCGGCATCGTCTTCACCTGCGACCTGTTCGACACCGCCACCCTGCAACGGGTGGTGGAGCTGAACATCGAGGTCAATGCCGGTTCCATCGACATGCTGCGCCAGCTCGGCGAGAAATCCCCGGGCCACCGCGTGTGGCTGCGGATCAACCCGGGCTTCGGCCACGGCCATAGCCGCAAGACCAACACCGGCGGCGAAAACAGCAAGCACGGTATCTGGCACGAGCAGGTCGATGAAGCCCTGGCGGTGATCCGCCAGTACGGCCTGAAACTGGTGGGCCTGCACATGCACATCGGTTCCGGCGTGGACTACGGGCATCTGGAACAGGTCGGCGCGGCCATGGTGGCGGCGGTCAAGTCCCTGGACCACGACATCGAGGCCTTCTCCATCGGCGGCGGCCTGTCCACTCCGTACCGCGCGGGCGATGAGCCGGTGGACGTGCGTCGCTATGCCAACGCCTGGCGCCAGGCCCGCGAGGAAATCGAAACCTGGCTCGGCCACGGCGTGCGCATGGAAATCGAACCCGGGCGTTTCCTGGTGGCCGAGGCCGGTTGCCTGGTCAGCGAAGTGCGGGTGGTGAAAGACGCTGGCAATCATCACTTCGTGCTGGCCGACACCGGCTTCAACGACCTGATGCGCCCGGCCATGTACGGCGCCTATCACGCCATGAGTCTGATCGACGCCAATGGCCAGGCGGTGCAGCGAGAACTGCGGCCCACTGTGGTCGGCGGCCCGCTGTGCGAGTCCGGCGATATCTTCACCCAGGACGACGAAAGCCTGACCCCGCAGCTGCTGCCCCAGGCCCGGGTCGGCGACCTGCTGGTGATCCACGACACCGGCGCCTACGGCGCCAGCATGTCCTCCAACTACAACAGCCGGCCGCTGCTGCCGGAGGTGCTGTTCGAGGATGGCCACGTGAAACTGATCCGCCGCCGCCAGCCGCTGGCGGATCTGCTGGAACTGGAGATGGGGTTGTAAGTCGTTTTTTTGCGGCGACGCTACTGACGTCATCGCGGGCAAGC
>NZ_JBQENK010000014.1:172783-192406 GCF_052044735.1 Pseudomonas sp. 22526 | reverse complement strand
CCCGCGATGCTTTTCAGCTGTCCTGAGGGGTCATGTAGAGGCTGAAATTCTCGATGTAGTCAGTGAGGTTCTCTTCCATCATCAGGCGGAATTCCTCGACGAAATAATCCACCGCCTGCTGCTTGGCCGCCGCCAGTTCTTCGGCGTTGCGGCAACCGCAGGCGCTGACCCAGGCGGCAAACCGCGAGTTGGCATACATCAGCGAGGCACTGGCCTTGCCGCGGCTGCTGTCGCTGATATGGGTGTTTGCCAGTTCGATGATGGCATCGGCGCGGTTGTAGAAGTCCTGATCCGATTCGTTGGCCAAGGGGCGTTCCTCTTGAGTAATAGGCGGTGAGTAGTAGGCATTAAAGAAAGCCGGCGAGTATAAGAGCCTCGCGCTCAACCATCGACGGCTTTTGCTGCCTCGCGCCTTGCCGTACTCAGCCCGGCCAGTGCCGCGCCAGCACCTGCGCCACCTGCGGATGGCGCTCGATGCGCTCCAGCAGCGCGCAGAACTCGGGCCGCTCGCGCCGCAGATGCTCGCGCGTGCCGGACCAGCGCGACACCACCGCCGCCTGGAAATCCAGGGCCGCCAGGGGTGAACCGCTGGCGTACAGCTGGGTGGCGAACTGATCGGCGAACACCTCCCAGTTGCGGTGCAGGCGCTCCCGGGCCACATCCCGCACCCGCTCCTTCAGCGCCTCATCGGCACCCTGCAGCCAGCGCTCCGGGTAATCGATCACGCCGATCGCCGAGTAGCAATTGGCGGCGATAAACACCAGCCCGCGAATCGCCTGCGCCCGAGCGCCCTCATCCTCGGGCAGCAGCGCCGAGCGCGGATAACGCAAGCCCAGCTCGATCAGGATCGCCGCGCTCTCGGAGAGGATGCTGCCGTCCGGCAGTTGCAGGGTCGGGATCTGTTTCAGCGGATTGAGCCGCTCCAGTTCGTCGGCCCCGGGCGACGGCGCCCAGGACGAGGCTTCGACGATGCGGTACGGCACCTGGCAACACTCCAGGGCGATCTCGACGATGGCCGAGCCGGAGCCTTGTGTCCCATAAAGTTGATACATGACCATCCCCTCGCTTGACTGGGCCTTGCGTCTGACGGGTTACTTACGTGGCTCGTTCCTTCCAATGCTGGAAGTCCGCGAGGCGATAGTTCGGATGCTGATTGATAGCCTCGGCCGGCACTCGCAGAACTGTCCCACGGTAGCTCAGAAGATAGGTGTAATTGCCATACAAGATCTTGCGCTCGGGGTCCGGATGCGCCTTGAGGAAGGCTTGGTGGTCGGGATAACCGGTGGGGTCCGGGAAGAGTGCCAACTTATCGAATATCACCACATCCTCGGCAATGTTCTCCTGGGCCATATCGAACAGATAACGGGGCCGCTTGATATTCATCGAGGGTAACCCTGGGCCGCTGGCGACCAGCCCATCCAGCTTGTTATCCAGATGCCCGAATATCGCACGATAAGCACTCACCAGCAGCGCCCGTTGATAAAGGTTCAGCGGCTCGGGAGCCTGCATGCGCCGCACCAGGAAATAGATCAGTCGATTAAGCAGCCCGAAGCGTTCGATCTCCAGGCGCATCCCGGCCTTTACCTGCAAGAACTTGCCGCAAGAGGAAAACCGGGTCTTGTGATGGACAAGCTTGTTGCGAACCGTAATCGCGTAATCGAAAACCATGATCTCGATATGCCTGAGCAACGGATCGGGCTGCCGGTTCTTGCGGCGGAAAATATTCAGCTTTTCATGGAACAACTTGTCGCTCGTCCCGTACTGCTGGTCGACCATCAGGTCCAGGTAGTCGAAGACCACGGGGAACATCGAAAGATGCTCATGGCTGTCCAGCGACTTGCGGACCAATGAGGGGTGATAGCGGACCGCATCGACATAGCTATGCGACATCCCGTCCTTGATCGTGGTTTTCTGCCGGTAAACCGCCAGGTCATTGGCAATATCGAACCCCTGCAACAACTGTTCGGTAAGGCGCAGTTTTTTCTGCAAAAAGACTTCAGTGAAATTCATCAAATACGCTCTTCAGTGGTCCGCCAGCGCAGACATTTCGTTCAATGACGCTGAGGTAGAACCTCGACGCGCAGCACTCCGTGAGCACTCGTCGAACACTCGATACGCACCGGCAAAAACGCCTCGATCACCCGGATATTGCTTTGCAGGTGCTCGGTCATGCGCGGGGTGCTGAAGCTCCCGCCACCGGCCAGGGCCATGGGCAGCAGCAGTTGATCGGCCAGGTGCTCGGCCACCGCGGCGCCGGAATCCAGCCAGTCCCGGGCCTGGTCGATGGCCCGATCGGCCACGCTTTCGGCCCGCAGGCTGTTCTGGCCAAACCCGCTGAACAGCTCGGTCAGGTGCTCGCAGACGAACTCCAGCAACAGCACGTTGCCCGGGCCGCATTGCTCATCCAGCCGCACCGGGTTCAGGTGTTCCCGAAGCAGCTCCAGGCGAGTGCCGACCCGGCGCAATTCGCGTTCCGCCACATGCTCCGGCAGGCCGGCGCTCAGGGCCCAGGCCCGGCGCCCGAGCAGTTCGCCACGCTGTTCCAGGTACAGGGGTTGCAGGGTCGAGGGCTGGATAAAAGCCTCCAGCTCGCCGCCGCCGGCGGGAACGAAGCCATGGCGCAGCAGCTGCAACTCCACCTGCCCGCCCATGCGCCGCAGTTGCGGCAGCCAGGCCTGCTGGAGGAAGTCCACCGGCGGCGCCAGCGGGTTGTGGGTGCCGCCGCTGATGCGCACGCGGCTGGGCTGCGGGGCCTGCAACAGGGCCGGCAGCAGGGTCTGCAACACCAGGGTGCAGCTGCCGGCAGTGCCGATGGCGAAGCGGTAGTCGCCACCGCGAATCGGCCCCGGCTCGAAGGTCAACGCTCGGGAACCCAGCTCGACGCCCAAGACCCTGGCCGCGCAGACCTGCGCCGCCGCCAGCACCGCGGTCAGGTGCTGGCGCAGCAGCCCCGGGCGAGCGCGCCGGGCCCGTATGTTGTGGATGCGCAGGGTCTTGCCGGTGAGCATCGACAGGCTCAGGGCGCTGCGCAGGACCTGGCCGCCGCCGATGGCGCCGTCCAGCTCGATAACATCCTGTTTCATTACATTCCTCAGGCATAACGCCGGACAGTGTCTCGCAAGTAGTCGTCCAGCAAAGCGTTGTCTTGATGGGTGCGCGCCAGCTTGGGCACCGGGCGTTCCAGTTCAGCCGCGATAAAGGCGTGCAGCGCCGGGCGCCTGGGCCCGTAAGCGGCCTCGTCGGCGCTGCGTTTCAAGGCCAGCAACTCATCCACTTCGTCCAGCAGGGGCCGGTGATCGAGGGTGCTCAGCAGGTCGGCGAAGGTCATCGGCGGTCGGTCGCGCCCCTGATCGATCCAGCGCACCGCCAGCAACGGCCGGAGCACGTAGAAGTACTTCTTGAACCGCACGCTGTCGCCTTGCAGGTAACCGCGAAAGTTCTTCCTGGCCATCGACAGGTAATGATTGCGTGCCGCCGGCGGACTGTAGAAGGCCTCCGCCAGCTCGCGCAGGCGTGCGGTTGCCGCCGGCTCGCTGCGATACACCAGGGGCGAATCCAGCCACTCCAGCAGGGTCGGGTTGGACTTGCGCAGCAACCCCAGGGTCTTGCGCAGTTCCCAGCCGCTGATGTCCAGCTCGTCGTCCAGCGGCCGCTCGATCACGTCCCGCCCGGCGTCCACCTGGATGAACCACTCGGGCTTCTCCACATAGACGAAACGCACGTCGTAATCGCTGTCAGTGGAGGCAAAGCCCCAGGCCCGACTGCCCGATTCGCAGGCATACAGCACCCGCACATTGCGCTCGCGCTCGATCCGCGCCAGCTCATCCAGTACCCGTTCGCGCATGGCGCTGCTCAGCGGGTAACGCTCATGAAGTTCCATGGTTCCTTGTCCTGTTCAATCGGCGATCGCCAGCCGCTTCTCGCGCTGGCCCGATCGCCCTGCTTCGTTCACAGCAGGCGCTTGAGCGATCCCCGAGGCACTTCACCGGCCTCCTCCATCGCCTGCAACCGCTGCGCCAGTGCTTCTCGCTGTGGCTTGGGGGTTACCGGGTCGAACATCGCGTAGCGGGCATCGCACCAACGGGCCAGGGCCTCGCGCCAATAAGCCGCCTCGCTGCCCGCCTGGTCCAGGCGATGCAGCAGGTATTGCAACTGGCGCCAGCCCGGCTTGAGCCCCAGCAAGGCCCAGCGACGCGCCTTCGGCAGCGCATGCCAATGCTGGTCCAGACGCTGCTCCAGGGCCTCCTCGAACGCCGCCCAGGGCTGCTCGCGCAACAGGCCGAGGGCGCAGTTGAAGACCTTGTCCGATGGATCGTCCAGGGCCGCCAGCTGCTGGGCCAGGCCACGCTCGCCGAGGGTTTGCAGGGCCAGCAGGCGCACGGTCAGCGCCTTGGAGGCCAGGGCCTGTTGCAGCATGGCGTCGGCCTGTGGCTCCCGCAGCTCCTTGGCCAGCCCCAGCAGGCCCAGCCACTCGCGCTTGCTCAGCGGTGCCGGCTCGAGCAGCCGGGCCAGCAATACCTCCCGCGAGTCGAGCCGGTGGCGCGGCGCCGCCCAGTGGGCCAGGCAACGCAGGGCTCCCGAAGGGTCCAGCAAGGCCTGGCGCAGATGCGCGCCCGGGTCGGCCAGCAACGGCAGCAACAGCCGCAACGCCTTGACCCGGACACTGGCGCCGCAGCGGCGCATCACCTGTTCCAGCAACGGTACCGCCTGTTCTGCCGGCAACCCGGCACAGGCATCCACCGCCCTCTGCCGGACGCTGACCTCGCTGTGGCCCAGGGCGATCGCCAGCAACGCTGAGCGGTCCTCCACGCCCTCCAGCAACAGCTCGAAGACAAAGCGCGCGGCCTTGCCCCGACATCGGCCAAAGGCGCTTTCCACCTCGGGCCGTACCTGGGCCAGCAGCAACACCGCACGTGCCTGTTCCAGGGTGGCGCCATGGTCCGCCCGCTGTTTGTCGGCCAGGGCCAGCAGCGGCACCAGGGCCTGTAACAGCAAGCCGGCGCGCTCTGGCACCAGGTAAAGCTCGACCGCCGCAACCGCTTCCTGGCGAACCTGGGGCACCCAATCGTTGAGGCGTTCCAACAGCGCCGCCAAGGCCTCGGCCGATGGCTGCGCGGACAACCCGCGCACCGCCGCCTGCCGCACGAAACCGTTGCCGAAACGGCTCAGTTCCAGCCAGGCGCTGTGCGCGTCTTGTGCCTCCAACACTTCCCGCACCCGGCGGGCCTCATAGTCGCTCAGCTGGTCATGCCAGCTGGGCGGGACCTGTACCACTGCTTCCCTGTCGTGCATTTCTCTACCCCTTGACGCACACCACCTGACGCAGGGTGTGCAGCACTTCCACCAGCTCGCGCTGGGCGTGCATGACTTGGTCGATGTCCTTGTAGGCCATCGGGATTTCATCGATCACCGCTTCGTCCTTGCGGCACTCCACATGGGCAGTGGCGCGGATCTGGTCGGCCAGGGTGAAGGTGTTCTTGGCCTTGGTGCGGCTCATGGTGCGCCCGGCCCCGTGGCTGCAGGAGCAGAACGCCTCCTCGTTGCCCAGCCCGCGAACGATGAAGCTCTTGGCGCCCATCGATCCCGGGATGATCCCCAGCTCGCCCTTCTTCGCCGACACCGCGCCCTTGCGGGTCACCAGCACCTCTTCACCGAAATGACGCTCCTTCTGCACGTAGTTGTGGTGGCAGTTCACGGCCTCCAGCGCCACTTCGAAAGGTTTGCGGATCACCTGGCGGGTGGCCTGGATCACCGCCTGCATCATCAGTTCACGGTTCTGACGAGCGAAATCCTGGGCCCAACCCACGGCTTCGACGTAATCGTCGAAGTGCCGGCTGCCCTCTTGGAAATACGCCAGATCCCGGTGTGGCAGATCGGCGATGTGCTGACGCATATCCGCCTGAGCCATCTGGATAAACAGGTTGCCAATCGCGTTGCCGACCCCGCGTGAACCACTGTGCAGCATGAACCAGACCCGGTTGGCCTCATCCAGGCAGACCTCGATGAAGTGGTTGCCGCCGCCGAGGGTGCCCAGGTGCTGGCGGTTGTTGCTGTTGGCCAGCGCCGGGTACTTGTCGGTGATCGCCTTGAAGCGTGGCTGCAAGGCCGCCCAGGCGTGGTCGGCCTGGCGCGGCACGTCGTCCCAGGCACCCTTGTCGCGCCCACTGCGCGGCGAGGTGCGGCCGTGGGGCACCGCCTGTTCGATGGCGCTGCGCAAACCGTGCAGGTTATCCGGCAGGTCGGCAGCGGTCAGCGAGGTGCGGGCGGCGATCATGCCGCAACCGATATCCACCCCGACCGCCGCCGGGATGATCGCGCCCAGGGTGGGGATCACGCTGCCGATGGTCGAGCCCTTGCCCAGGTGCACATCCGGCATCACCGCCAGGTGCTTGAAGATGAACGGCATCTTCGCGGTGTTCATCAATTGCTGGCGGGCTTCGTTTTCCACGGGCACGCCCTCGGTCCACATCTTGATCGGCTTGCCGTTGGCGACTTCCAGCAGTTGGTAGGTCTTGTGTTCCATGTTCTCGACTCTTTTTTCTGTGGCTGAAAATCCAGCCTTGTTCGGTGGCCGGTGGTCCGGCATAAAACGGCGACCAGTGAAGGCGGAACATGCAGCGCGCTCTGCCACTGAGCTAGCCCCTTGCGGTTGGCGGGAATCGAACCCGCGACCACGCTGTCCTGTAGTTCCACCGGCATTCGCCGGGTCAATCGGTGCAGGCCGGGCCTGCGGGCAGCGACAAGGGAACAGGCACATGCGCTCTACCGACTGAGCTACAGCCTTGCGGCTGGCGGGGCTCGAACCCGCGACACGATGTAGTACCTGTGGCATTCGCTGCCATCCCGCTCGGGCGGGAGAAAAACCTGCGACGACAAGGGTCGATGAAACACTGCACTCGTGTTCTGACCTTTGAACTACGGCGCCTTTTCAGGCACCGGCGGGACTCGAACCCGCATCACGAATCTGGGATGTAGTTCCATCAGCATTCGTCGCTGAAACTGCAAAAAAGGTGGCACGACAAAAGTAGTGACTGATCGCCGGAATCGAACCGGCCTAACCATGATGTACAGCCACTGGCATTCGTGCCTTCACAGGCCCTGACAAGATTTGCTGAGACGTCTTGGAATGTAGTCACAGCGGCATTCAGGGCCGATGAATAAAAATTCTTCGGCGTGCGCCGGGTGAGCGGCGCAGGGTTTATCTCATGTCTTGCCGATCAGGGCGCCATCGCCTCGATCGCCTCGACCCAGTGCTGCGCACCGTAGTTGCCCGCGGTGAACTGCTGGATCACGTCGAACACCGCGTCACTGAAGCCGCCGACGTTGAGGATGTCCTCGCGGTCCGGCGCCTGGGTGGTGGCCCCGGGCTGCATATCGATGCACACCAGCCGCGCCTGCGGGTTGATGGCCTTGATCCGCTCCCACTGGCGCAGGGTTTCAGTCGCCCCATGGCGCCGCGCATCGATCCACGACTCGTTGTCCGAGACCAGGATCAGGGTGTCCACCTTGCACTTGGCGTTGGCCAACTGTGCCAGAGGAGCCGAGCAGTTGGTCCCGCCACCGCCGATGGCCGCCAGTTTCTGCGCGTTGCTCATCACGCTGTCCCGCGGGTTGAGGCGGATATCCACCACCCCGACCTCGAACGGCATGACCCGCGCCGCCGGCTGCTTGCGCAACACCGCTGCCGCCACCAGCGCCGCCACATCGATGCAACGCACCGCCGTGGTGGCGCCCTGGCGATAACCGGTGACCGGGCTGTGCATCGACCCCGAGACATCCGGGCATACCACCACATTGCCCGACAACGCCGGCACATTGGCCAGGGACAGCTCCAGGGCATCCTGCAACGCCTCGCGCACCGGCTGCGGCACCTCGGCGCCAGCCATGCGATAGGCCGCCAGCAACTGGTACGGGTAGACCCGCGCCTTGGCGACTTCGGCGGCATCCGCCAACCGCGCCGCCACATACTCGGTGCAACCCGGCACCTGGAACGCGCCATGGCGGGCCAGGGTGTTGAGGTTCATGCGCAGCCCCTGCCAACCCATATTGTGCGCCTGTTCGGCCCATTGCTCGCGGCTCAGGGTTTCGTTGCCAAGCAACTGGAACGGCACTTGCGGCACCGCTGTGGTCGCACCGCTGCGAAAGGCCAGCAAGGCGCGGGTCAGCTCGGGCAGCGCCTGCACATCCACCGGCTTGCCGATCAACCAGGCGAAGAAGGCTGCGCGCCAGGCCTCGCTTGGCTTGGGGTGAACCATCTTGACCACGTCCGCCAGCGACGGCTGGTTGCCCACCGCAGCCTGCAACAGCTGGCGTTCGGTGGCGCTGTTCAACCAGTTCTGCACCAGGCGCTTGGGCTGCGAACCCAGGGATTTACGCCCGGTCGCCCCGCTGCGCAGGATCTGCACGAAGTTGCGCAGCATCTTGCCGTTGTCCACCACCTGGGCGAACAGCTCCGGCACCAGGGCCGAGCGTTGCGCGGTCAGCGCCGCCAGCAGCAAGGCCGGCATGTCTTTCATATGACCCTGTTGCCGAGCGTAACGCGCGGCCTGGGCGACGAAACGGCTGTCGACTTCGTTCACCAGCTGCAGCACCGCTTCCAGCTGACCTTCGGGCGAGGTGTAGAAGGTCGAGTTCAGGCAACCGGTCACCGCCAGTTGGGCCAGACGGTGCCTGGCGTTGTAGGCATAGGCCGGGGCCTGGGCAGCGTTCAGGGTGTCGCTCGCTGGCGCTTTTGCCTGTTGGGTGTTGAACAGCTGGAAGTTGGCCATCTTGGCGTCTCGCTCTGTTGTCTTGTTCGTTGCCAGAGAGACAGCAGCCGCTGTGCCAATTTTGTTTTCTTTTGCGAATTATTTTTTAACTAATTGATTTATAACGATTTTATTTTTAAATGATTTTTCTGAATGAGTCTTCGAGACAAAGGCCCTGATAATTTTATATCTTTGTTTATCGCATTTTATCTTCAGGTATAAATATGTCGGACAAGCCCAAGGTCGCCATAGGTTTTGTCGGTTCCACACTCGATCGCGTCGGCAAGGGCGCCAACCGCTGGAGCCACTGGCGCCCCAGCGTCGGCCTGTGCCAGCAGCAGGACGTGCTGATCCACCGCCTGGAACTGATCCACGGCATCGACGCCCGGGACGTCAGCCTGGCCGAGCGGGTGGCCAACGACATCCGCCAGGTTTCGCCGGAAACCGAGGTGCGCCTGCATCCCATGGGCCTGAAGAACCCCTGGGATTTCGAAGAGGTGTACGGCGCCCTGCACGACTTCACCAGCGCCTACCCTTTCGACACCGAGCGCGAGGACTACCTGGTGCACATCACCACCGGGACCCACGTGGCGCAGATCTGCTGGTTCCTGCTGACCGAGGCGCGCTACCTACCGGCGCGGCTGATCCAGACCTCCCCGGCGCGGCGCCGCGACCCGGAGCAGCACGCCACCGGCACCCACGCCCTGATCGACCTCGACCTGTCGCGCTACGACCGCATCGCCTCGCGCTTCGCCGGCAAGCGCCTGGAGGGCCTGGCCTTCCTCAAGTCCGGGATCGCCACCCGCAACGCCGCGTTCAACCGCTCCATCGAACAGATCGAGCGCGTGGCCCTGCGCTCCAAGGCACCGATGCTGCTGATCGGCCCCACCGGTGCCGGCAAGTCGTTCCTCGCCCGGCGCATCTATGAGCTCAAGCGCGGCCGGCATCAGGTCCAGGGGCGCTTTGTCGAGGTCAACTGCGCCACCCTGCGCGGCGACGGCGCCATGTCGGCCCTGTTCGGGCATATCAAGGGCGCCTTCACCGGCGCCCAGAACGCCCGCGATGGCCTGTTGCGGGCGGCGGATGGCGGCATGCTGTTTCTCGACGAGATCGGCGAACTGGGGCTCGACGAACAGGCGATGCTGCTCAAGGCCATCGAGGAGAAACGCTTCTTCCCCATGGGCTCGGACAAGGAAGTGGACAGCGACTTCCTGATCATCGCCGGCACCCACCGCGACCTGCGCGGTCGGGTGGCCCAGGGCCTGTTCCGCGAAGACCTGTATGCGCGGATCAACCTCTGGACCTTCAACCTGCCGGGGCTGGCCGGGCGGCGCGAGGACATCGAGCCGAACATCGATTTCGAACTGGAACGCCACGCCCGGGAACAAGGGCGCCTGGTGCGCTTCAACCTCGAGGCGCGGCGGCGCTACCTGGCCTTTGCCAGCTCCAGCGAAGCGGCATGGCTGGGCAACTTCCGCGAGCTGTCGGCGTCCATCACCCGCATGGCGACCCTGGCCGACAGCGGGCGCATCGACGAAGCCCAGGCCGAGGAAGAAATCGAGCGGCTAGGTTATGCCTGGGGCCTGGGCCAGGAGCAGGATCCCTTGGCCAGCCTGCTGGGCGACACGGCCGAACTCGACCTGTTCGACCGCCTGCAATTGCAGGCGGTGATCGAGGTCTGTCGCCAGGCCGACAGCCTGTCCGATGCCGGACGCAAGCTGTTTGGCGTGTCCCGCCAGACCAAGGCCCAGCCCAATGACGCCGACCGCCTGCGCAAGTACCTGGCGCGCTTCGGCCTGGACTGGAAGCAGATAGTTGCACCAGCGGACTAAGGGGGCTTGCCTGCGAGCGCTGCGCGCTCGTGCGCAGCCTACGGCAGCGGCTACACAAGCCCATTGCCCCTTCCGCCAGCGGCACAGATCGCTTCCCCGGTAGCCGCTGGCGAAGCCTGCGATCGAGCGCGAAGCGCTCGCAAAAGCGCCCCACACACTTGACCTGCCCTCAGCCACCCGGCACCGCGAACACCGCATTGGCCCTGGCCACCACCCGCTCGCCGACCTGCAGGGTGACGGTGGCAAAGGCCATCTGCCGGCCGCGCTTGGAGTGCTCCAGGCGCACGTCGATCCACTCGCCGACCTGCACCGCGCCGAGGTAGTCCAGGTGCATGCTGGCGGTGATCAGCGGCAGCGGCGGATCGCTGGCAAAAGCCATGGCGTAGCCCATGCCGATATCGGCCAGGGTGGCGAGGATGCCGCCGTGCACGGTGCCACGCCCGTTGGCGTGACGGCTGTCGGCGCGCAGGCCGATCTCCAGCTGCAAGCCGCTGCCACGGCAATACACCGGGCCGATCAGCTCCAGCAGCGGGCTGCTGCGCGTTAGCGGGACGTAGCCTTCAGGTAATGGAAAATCAGTCATGGCATCACCTTGCCTGTATGATTGGCGGCCGCAGAACGCGGCGAACTCAAGGTGTAATCCACAATCCGCTGCGCGACTATCGAGATCAGTGCGGCAAATCTGTCGCGATAAGTCGCACCATCACCCCGCAACTCAGAAGGACCGAGCTGCCATGCAAAGCATCCGAGCCAAATCCGTGTGCGTCTTCCGCCAAGGCGAACACCTGCTGCTTGCCGAAGGTTTCGACCCGGGCAAGAACGAGCACTACCTGATGCCTGTCGGTGGCGGCATCCACTTTGGCGAGACATCAGCCACCGCCGCCAAACGCGAAGTGCTGGAAGAAATCGGCGCCGAGGTCCAGGGCATCGAGCTGCTGGGAGTGCTGGAGAATCTGTTCGTGTTCGACGGAACACCCGGCCATGAAATCGTCTTTATCCATGAAGCGCGGTTTGTCGATCCGCGCTTTTACGCCGCGACCGAACTCGAGGGGGTCGAAACCAGCGGCCACAGGTTCGCGGTGCGCTGGGTCAGCCTGCAGCTGATCCGCGACAAGCGCCTCAACGTCTATCCACAAGGCCTGCTCGACCTGCTCTGACTCCGCTACACAACACTGCCTGCCCACATCAAGGAAAAACCATGTACCGCCAGGACCGCAAAACCCATCGCCCAGGCACCCTTGCCTGCATCCTGCTCAGCAGCCTGCTGACGGCCTGTTCCCCCAGCGATCATTCGTCCTCGGTGGCGGTCGGCGGCGCTCAGGGCAAGGCCGGCGCGCAACTGGCCTACGAACATGAGCTGAGCCTGTCGCTGCCCTCGGCGCAGATCGCGCCGCGCCTGGCCGCCACCCGCGAAGCCTGCGAAAACGCCAAGTTCGGCGCCTGCAATATCCTGCGCCTGCAACAAGGCCAGTATCACGCCCAGGTGGTCCTGCGCATCGTGCCCGACGGTGTCGAACCGATAGTGGCGCTGGCCGCCCAGGGCGCCGAAATCGGCGAGCGCATCACCAGCGCCGAAGACCTGGCCGACGCCGTGGCCGACGTGCAGCGCCAGCAGGAACGGCTCAAGGCCCAGCAGCAACGCCTCGACCAGCTGGCGGCGCGCAAGGACATCACCGTCAGCGACCTGATCGCCCTGAGCAAGGAACAGGCGAGCATCGAGAACGACCTGCAAGCCCTGGCCCAGGCCGCCGCCGGGCACCAGCGCCGGCTCGACACCAACCGCCTGACCCTGAACTTCGTACCCACCGACAGCAGCCAGCGCGGCTCGACCCTGCAACAGGCCTTCGACAATCTGCTGGACAACCTCGCCTACGGCACCGCCGAAGCCCTGGAGAAAGGCAGCTACGTGCTGCCGTTCCTGATCCTGGCCTTCCCGCTGGTGATGATCTGGGTCTGGCTGTGGCGCCGGTTCGTGCGCCGTCGTTGAGTCGATGGAGCGCAACCCGATAAAAAGCCCGGCCTGATGTGCCGGGCTTTTTGATGGTGGCGTTTGGCAACGGCTGGGGCCCGGGATTTTTATCGCGAGCAAGCTCGCNACTACCTGTAGGAGCGAGCTTGCTCGCGATCCGCGCCGCGGCCCACCCCCGAAAAACTCGATGCAGGGCTCTATTTCAGGGCATCCCGTCGCTATCACTGGCGTCGATGGTCACCATCGACCCAATGAAATTCTCAAAAAAAATCCGCCGCGTAACATCTGCTCCATACCAACCAAACAACACCCCGGAGCACACCACCATGAAACGCCAAATTCTTCTCAGCATCGCTTTCTCGGTTCTTGCAGCAAACGCTTTTGCCGCGTCCTCGGCCTACCCGGTGGTCGCCGAAGGCGGCTCGGATCGCCTGATTGAAAAACGTGTCGCCGAAGGTGGTTCCGATCGCTTGATCGAACGCCGCGTTGCCGAAGGTGGTTCCGACCGTCTGATCGAACGCCGTGTAGCTGAAGGTGGCTCTGACCGTCTGATCGAACGCCGCGTTGCCGAAGGTGGTGCTGACCGTCTGATCGAACGTCGCGTTGCCGAAGGTGGTTCCGATCGTCTGCTGGAGCGCCGTGTAGCCGAAGGTGGCTCTGATCGTCTGATCGAACGCCGTATAGCTGAAGGTGGTGCTGACCGTCTGATCGAACGTCGCGTTGCCGAAGGTGGCTCTGATCGTCTGATCGAACGCCGCGTAGCCGAAGGTGGTTCCGACCGTCTGATCGAGCGCCGCACCGTATGATTGCTTGGTCCGCAGTACTCGAAAAAAAGCCCGGCCTTACCAGCCGGGCTTTTTTCATTTCAGGGCACCGGGATTCCCCGATCGATCGCCATCACCCCGCTCACCGCCCTGCTCACCTCGCCATGCACCGCTGATAACGCTCATCCACCCGCTTGGCGAACCAGGCGGTGGTCAGCTTGCGGGTGATCTTCGGGCTCTTCAGCTGGATCCCCGGCAAGACCTGACGCGGCAAGGCCTTGCCCTGGGCCTGATCGGCCAAGGCGAATACCCGCTTGTACAGCTGGGTGTCCTCGAATTCGAGGCTGTTGCCCTTCTCCAGCTGGTTGCGAATGGTCGGGTTGCGCATGTCCAGGGATTTGCCCAGGGCGCGCACCGCCAGCTCGGTGCTGCCGGGCATGATCGAGTCGTAGCGGATCAGGTCGCCGTCCAGCGCCAGGGAAATCCCCGAGGCCACGCTCAGGGCGTTCTGGAACGCGGCATTGCGGCTGGCGTACCAGCCGGCGTTGAAATCGGCGAAGCGGTACAGCGGCTGCGGGTAATTCACCGGGTAACCGAGCAAGTGGGCAATGCCGAAGTACATGCCGCCACGCCGGCTGAACACCTCGCGACGGATCGAGCCGTCGACGCTGTAGGGGTAATTGCGCGCCTGCTGCTCGGCGAAGTCGATGCTGACCTGCATCGGCCCGCCGGTGTGCACCGGGTTGAAACCGCCGAACAGGGTCTTGCCCATGGGCACGCTGCCGATGAAGTCGTCGAAGATCGTGCTCAGTTCCTTCTCCGTGCGCGCCCCGGCCAGACGATCGCTATAGGATTTGCCGTTCGGCGAACTCACCTGCAGCGCCGCGCTCACCAGCATCGACGGTACATGCACCTTGGCCGCGCGGCGGTCGATTTCGCTGCGGGCGATCTTGCCCAGCCCCGGCACCGGCGGATCGACCTGATAGGTGGATTCCTGCTCGGCCACTGCCAGCACCGCGCAGAGGTTGCTCTTGCTCGGCTCGATGCCCTGGGCGGTAAAGGCCACCTGGATATCCCGGGCCCAGCCCTGGCGATCGGCGACCTTGGCCGGCAGCAGGCGCGCCACCTGGGCCTGGACCTGGGCCGGGCTTGGCGCCGGCGCCTTTGAACCGAGCTGACCGGCACAGCCGGCCAGGGCCAGCGAGGCCGCGACAGCGGCCCAGCGAAGTGAATGCAGAGGTTTGATAGACATGGCTTCCCAGTAATTCCGAAGGTGGCCCGCGCCCGAGGGAAGCGCGTCGCCGCGGATATCGACCCTCAAGGCGCCGCGCTGTTCCGTGCCAGCGACAGGCCATTTGAGCATTCCCCGTGACCGACGGCGAATTTCACCTAATCTGAAACCTCATCGCCCACAGAAAAACAACACGCGGGGCCCATCATGAGCGTGCAACTCAACCACACCATCGTCTGGTGCCGCGACAAGCAAGGGTCGGCGGATTTTCTCGTGCAACTGCTTGGCCTGCCGCCGCCAACGCCCTTCGGCCCGATGCTGGTGGTGCAGCTGGATAACGGCGTGTCCCTGGATTACTACGACAACGACCCGCCCATCGCCTCCCAGCACTATGCCTTTCTCGTCGCCGCCGACGACTTCGAACCGATACTGCAACGCATCCGCCAGCGCGGCCTGGCGTTCTGGGCCGACCCGGGCAAGCAGCGCCCCAATGAAATCAACCGCCATGAAGGCGGTCGCCGGGTGTATTTTGATGACCCCGACGGCCACCTGCTGGAAGTCTTCAGCCAGACCTGAGCCCCCGTCACCTGCCCTGGAGTTCCCTGCGCCATGCTTTCACTGGATTTTCTCGTGACCTCGCTGATCGTCGTGCTGATCCCCGGCAGCGGCGTGATCCTGACCATTTCCACGGCGCTGGTGGCCGGCAAGCGCGCCAGCCTGTTCACCGCCATCGGCTGCACCGCTGGGATAGTCCCGCACCTGCTGGCCTCGGTGCTGGGCCTGTCGGCGATCCTGCACACCAGTGCGCTGGCCTTCCAGGGCCTGAAGTTCGCCGGAGCCGCCTACCTGCTGTACCTGGCCTACGCCACCTGGCGCGACCGCTCGGCCTTCGCCGTGGACACCAGCGCTCCTGCCGCCAGCGCCGGCGGCCTGGTGCTCAAGGCCTGCCTGCTGAACATCCTCAACCCCAAGCTGACGATTTTCTTCCTGGCCTTCCTGCCGCAGTTCATCAGCCACGACGGCCCCTCGCCGGCCATGCAGATGCTCGGCCTGAGCGGCGTGTTCATGGCCATGACCTTCGCCGTGTTCGTGGTCTACGGCCTGCTGGCCAACCTGTTCCGCCAGGCGGTGATCGAATCGCCCCAGGTGCAGAACTGGCTGCGCCGCAGCTTTGCCGCCAGCTTCGCCGCCCTGGGCCTGAACCTGGCGTTCGCCCAGCGATAAACACAGTTACGAACTAGAACTCAATCAACATCAGGTCTACAAAATAAAAGCCCCCAAAAAACATACAAGGACTGAACATGGCATTAACGAATGCATATACAGAAGCATATGGAAAACTCGGAGAGTTTTTCAATAAAATACGTGACGGGCAAGCCCCACCACAGTTCACTCATCAATTCTTAATAGATATCGGATTCAAATCAAACAAACATAGAGCTTACATCCCTCTACTAAAGGCCCTCGGCTTTTTAACACCTGACGGCCAACCAACATCTAGATACAAGGATTATCGCGACCACTCGCAATCTAAATCAATCATGGGAGAAGCTCTCAAAGAGGCATATGGGGATATTTTCCTCATAAAGGAAAACCCTACGGCAGCAGACAGCTCTCTAATTGAAGGAAAATTTAAAAGCTACCATAACGCCAGTGACAATGTAGCTGTAAATATGCGCCGTACATTCATGGCCCTTTTAGAACTAGCAGACACCAAGAGCAGACCTCAAACAAAAAAAGCCTCAAATCTTGACGAAGATAGTGAGTCTTCTTCAGATACAAAACAGGACACCATAGCAAAACCACAGCACTTTAAAGTCCCAGGACTCCACTACAATATCCAAGTCCATTTACCGGCGACAAAAGATATCGAGGTTTACAACGCAATATTCAAATCTCTGAAGGAGCATTTATTTTGAAATATAAAGACCTTAGAGATTTTATGTTTAGAGGACTGCTATTTGAGGCAGAAGCATCTACATTTCAAAGGGCAGGAATAAAAGTAGGTGCCGACCAATCCGAAACAGAGGAGCGCTTACTAGCAGAAGCTCTCCAAGCCTTCCCAGTAAGCCTAAGAAACAATGCACTAGAAATGGCACGATTATATGCTGTTTTATTCTCATTCGAGAACCATGTCCGTGACTTTATCAGGGAAACTCTAGAGGAAAGTGAAGGTATAGACTGGGTAAACAAAATACCTTTAAAAATAAAATCTCATGCAGAAAACCGACAGCAGACAGCTCAACAAGACTCTTGGCTCGAAGGAGAAAAAACCGACCTATTAGGCTTTTTGGACTTTGGTCACCTCGCCCAAATAATACTAAACAAGTGGGTACACTTCGAATCAATAATCCCATCACAGCACTGGCTAAAGCAAAGAATGGATGAACTGGAGAAATCCCGAAATTTTATCGCCCATAACAGAATGCTACTTCCAAGTGAATTCCAAAGAATGTACATGTATATATCAGACTGGAATAGAGTCGTAGGCCTCTAAAAAATCACTACTAGGCAACAAACCCATGAGCAATTATCAACCTTCGACAAAAAACGAATTAGATGAAGCAAGCCAACACCTTACTCGGCTTAATCGACTTGCGTACTTTGGAATACTAATAGCACTAGTATCCATATCAACATACTTGATAAATTTCAAGGGACCTCTATCATCAAACCCAGAGCATTGGGGACAATTCGGAGACTTCCTGGGAGGAGTTCTAAATCCAACATTTAGTTTCTTAGCATTGCTAGCCCTACTAGCAACCTTTAGCCTACAGGTCAAAGAACTGCGACTCTCATCCAAAGAGCTAAAAAACTCTGCCGACGCTCTAATAAAACAAAATCAAACCTTAGAAAAACAAAATTTTGAAACCTCTTTCTTTCAGCTACTAAAACTACACAACGACATAATCCTATCTATAGATCTAGTGTCAGATAAAAAAACCACCAAAGGACGAGACTGCTTCAAAATATTCCTAAAAAGACTTGAACACGAACTAAATAAGCAAAACAAAACCACAGAATACAAAACCACATACGCACTATACTTCATCACTCACGAACACGAGCTAGGCCATTACTTCAGACTTCTCTACAACATAATAAAACTCATAAACAACACCGAAAACATAGATAAAAAATTTTATACAAACATAGTTCGAGCACAACTTTCAAGCGCAGAACTAATGTTATTGTTTTACAATTGCCTATCCGAATACGGAATTGAAAAATTCAAGCCTTTAGTTGAAAAATTTTCATTACTAAAAACCATTCCAAGAACGACCCTCCCACCGGAGTCGCTCATCCACCAATACACGCCCATTGCCTTTGGAGGAAGATACCCAGTCGCAGCTCTTTAAATAAATCCAGCTCCCTAATTGCCTTGCAGTAGCTCACCTTAATTGGCCATAGGATCTACACTTCGAAAATCACATATCAATACTAGGTTCGCTCTTAAAAGAGAGATATAACTATGAACCGCAGCGACGTACTGATCATTGGCGCCGGCCCCACCGGCCTGGTTCTGGCGCTGTGGCTGAGCCGCCAGGGGGTCAAGGTGCGCATCCTCGACCTGACCGCCGGCCCGGGCACCACCTCCCGGGCCCTGGCGGTGCAGGCCCGGACCCTTGAGCTGTACCGCCAGCTGGACCTGACCCAGGCCATCCTCGACCAGGGCCATCGGGTGCCGGCCGTCAACTTGTGGGTCAAGGGCGAACAGGCCGCCCACCTGCCCCTGAGCAGCATCGGCGCGGACCTGACGCCCTACCCCTTCCTGGAAATCTACCCGCAGGACCAGCACGAACAATTGCTGATCGAGCGCCTGGAGCGTTTCGGCGTGAGGGTCGAGCGCCAGACCGAACTGCTGAGCTTCACCGACCACGGCCACCTGGTCAGCGCCCAGCTGCGCGGCGCCGACGGCCAGGAGGAAACCTGCCAGGCCTTCTACCTGGCCGGCTGCGACGGCGCCCGCTCGACGGTGCGCAAGACCCTGGGCATCGACTTTCCCGGCGGCACCTATCAGCAGGTGTTTTATGTGGCGGATGTCGACGCCCAGGGCCCGGCGCTCAATGGCGAGCTGCACGCCGACCTCGACGAGGCGGATTTCCTCGCGGTCTTTCCGCTGGCCGGCGAAGGCCGGGCACGGCTGATCGGCACGGTGCGCGACGAGCGCGCCGAACAGGCGGAAACCCTGAAGTTCGAGGACGTCAGCCGGCGCGCCATGGACAGCCTCAAGGTCCAGGTCGACCGGGTCAACTGGTTCTCCACCTACCGCGTGCATCACCGGGTCGCCGAGCGCTTCTTCAGCGGCCGCGCCTTCCTCCTCGGCGATGCCGCCCATGTGCACAGCCCGGCCGGCGGCCAGGGCATGAACACCGGGATCGGCGACGCCATCAACCTGGCCTGGAAACTCGCCGCGGTGCTCAGCGGCAAGGCCGAGGAACACCTGTTGGCGACCTATGAATTCGAACGCATCGAATTCGCCCGGCGCCTGGTGGCCACCACCGACCGGGTGTTCAGCTTCATCACCGCCGACGGGCCGATCGCCAACCTGCTGCGCACCCGCCTGGCACCGCTGCTGATTCCCAAGGTGACGGCGGTGGAAGCGGCGCGCGAGTTCCTGTTCCGCACGGTGTCGCAGATCACCCTCAACTACCGCGACATGCCCCTGAGCTGCGGCAGCGCTGGGCATGTCCACGGCGGCGATCGCCTGCCCTGGGCCCACGGCGCCGTCACCGACAACTTCGCCAGCCTCGACCACCTGGGGTGGCAGGTGCATGTGTACGGCGTCACCAGCGACGCCCTGCGCGCCTGGTGTGCCGAACGGCAACTGCCGCTGAGGGTGTTCGACTGGGAACCGGCGCACCAGGCCGCCGGCCTGGCGCGCAACGGCTTCTACCTGCTGCGGCCGGACACTTACGTGGCGCTGGCGGAAAAATCGGCGGACCCGAAGGTCATGGAGCGGTATTTCGAGGAGCGCAAGATTGCGTTGTGAGTAGCGTTGCAACCGCGGTCGACTGGTTGGCGGTTAGAAGCTCGCAGGCAGGGATTTTTGTGGTGTACGGACTGACGTCATCGCGGG
>NZ_JBQENK010000014.1:32855-172751 GCF_052044735.1 Pseudomonas sp. 22526 | reverse complement strand
TGTAGGAGCGAGGCTTGCCCGCGATGAGGCCCTTGAGGCCTATATAAAACGCGTCAAATCCCGCTCAACGCCAGGTCCATCGCAAAGTAGGTGAAGATCAGATCCGCCCCGGCACGCTTGATCGACCCCAGGCTTTCACGCACCACCCGCGCTTCGTCGATAGCCCCGGCCTGGGCGCCGAACTTGATCATCGCGTACTCGCCGCTGACCTGATACGCCGTCACCGGCAGGCGCGAGGCTTCACGGATGTCGCGGATGATGTCCAGGTAGGCACCGGCCGGCTTGACCATCAGCGAGTCCGCGCCTTCCTGCTCGTCCAGCAGCGACTCGCGCACCGCTTCGCGGCGGTTCATCGGGTTCATCTGGTAGCTCTTGCGATCGCCCTTCAACGCGCTGCCGCCGGCCTCGCGGAACGGACCGTAGAGCGCCGAGGCGAACTTGGTGGAATAGGCCATGATCGCGGTCTGGGTGAAGCCGGCTTCGTCCAGGGCGCGGCGGATGGCCTGGACCTGCCCGTCCATGGCCGCCGACGGCGCGATCACATCGGCGCCGGCGCGGGCCGCGGCCACCGCCTGCTTGCCGAGGTTGACCAGGGTCTGGTCGTTGTCCACTTCATGGCCGTGCAGCACGCCGCAGTGGCCGTGGTCGGTGTACTCGCAGAAGCAGGTGTCGGACATCACGATCATCTCCGGCACCGCGTCCTTGGCGATCCGCGACATGCGCGACACCAGGCCGTTGTCGTTCCAGGTGTCGCTGCCGTTGCTGTCCAGGTGGTGAGACACGCCGAAGGTCATCACCGACTTGATCCCGGCGCGGGCGTAACGCTCGATCTCCCCGGCCAGCTTCGATTCCGGAATGCGCATCACCCCCGGCATGCTCTTGATCGGCACAAAATCGTCGATCTCTTCCTCGACGAAAATCGGCAGCACCAGGTCGTTGAGGCTGAACTCGGTTTCCTGGAACAGGCTGCGCATCTGTTCGGAACGGCGCAGGCGACGGGGACGGGCTTGGGGGAACTGGCTGGACATGGGATTTCCTCAGGGCAGGCCAAGTAAGACAAGACTGGGTGCGATAACGACCGCAGCTAAAAAGAGCGAAGCTTATGCCCGAAGCCGCAAGCGGCACAAACACCGTGTCGCCAAGACTGCGTTTCCGCTTTGGTAACAATGCCGTGAAAACGGGCGGTTACGCCTGTCAGACAAATGGCCCGAGGCGCAACTGTTCGGCCGATTTTCGATCTAACTAACACACGCCCGAACCGTTCAAGCAGGCATCAAGAGCCAGCGCTCCCAGCACCTGTTCGCGGCGTGTGCAGGACCACTCGTCCGTGAACACAGTCCCTGGCCAACCCTCTGCCGGGCAGCGCATCGAGGGCTTCGAGCGAGCCCTATCGGCAGCCAGCTTCACAGGGTGGCTGTCGCGGACGGGAGAACCGGGCTTACAGGCAGGTCAGCCTGGTTCCTGTTCTGTCGTGGCAGGTCGCCCCAGGGAAGGTTCGCGGCCCGCCCTCAACCCGGGAGGAGAAGCGAAAATGGCCAACTCCGTGAAAAAAATGCCGATCCAGACTGAAGACAAGGCCACCCGGCGCTCGACCATGAGCGACCTGTGGCAACCTCTGGAAAAACTGCGGCAACAGGTCGATCACCTATTCGATGACTTCAATCGCGGCCCCGGCCTGTCTCCCTTCAGCCGTGGGCTGTTCGACGTGGATCCGTTCTGGCGGCGCGAGCTGATCGGCCGTGGCATGCCTGCCGTCGACATCACCGAGAAAGACGAAAGCTTCGAAATCACTGCCGAATTGCCCGGCATGGATCAGAAGAATATCGAGATCAAACTCTCTGACGGCAGCCTGATCATCAAGGGTGAGAAGAGAGAGGAAACGCAAGAAAACAGAAAGGGCTACCACCTGAGCGAACGTCATTACGGCTCCTTCGAGCGGGTGTTCAACCTGCCCAAGGGGGTCGATGCCGAGAAGATCGAGGCGAGCTTCAGCAAAGGCGTGCTGAGCATCTCGCTGCCGAAAAAACCCGCCGCCATGACTGCGGACAAAGTCGTACCGATCAAGGGCGAATGACCCAGGCCAGCCAGCCCCTTGCCGGTTGCACGGCAAGGGGCTTTTTTTGCCGGCCGGAACGCCCGCTCAGCGCGCCGTATTGAGCGCCACGGCCGCCAGGATCAGCACCTTCAAGGCAGCCTCGTCAAGGCTGTCGCCCTCATGCAAGTCGATCGCCCTTCGGGTATTGCCCTCGAGGCTGGCGTTGAACAGGCCTGCCGGATCATCCAGCGCGGCGCCCTTGGCGAAGGTCAGCTTCACGACGCTCTTGTAGGTCTCGCCGGTGCAGAGGATGCCGCCATGGGACCACACCGGCACCCCGCGCCACTTCCACTCCTCGACCACCTGCGGGTCGGCCTGCCTGATCAGCCCCCGGACCCGGGCCAACATCTCGCCGCGCCAATCGCCCAGTTCCTCGATGCGCCCGTCTATCAGCCGTGAAGCGGAGCCGCTCTGCTCTGCCGGCGTGGCGTCGCGGGTGTGTGTTTTCATCCTGGTCATCCTCTGGAGGGGTATCGTCCCGACCCTTGAGTATCGCCGACGAACCGTTTCCCTCCAGCTAACCGACGAGCGTCACACCGGGTATGACTGCCCATTCTTCCCCATCATGCTGATTGCCATACTGGCAACGAAGACCTTAGGTTAGCTGTTGCCCGCCTGAGCGCTAAGTCGAGGACTGCAATGCCAGCGTCTGTCAGCGAAGAATCCCGTTGGATAGATACACCCGATGGCCGTTTGTTTTCCCGTTGCTGGACGCCGGCCGGCGAACCCGGCGAGCGGTCGCAACCGCCGATCGTGCTGTTTCATGACTCCCTTGGCTGCGTGGAACTGTGGCGGGATTTTCCGCAGCGGCTCTGCTAGCTCACCGGGCGTGCGGTGCTGGCCTACGACCGACTGGGGTTCGGCCAGTCCGATGCCTACCCGGGGGACCTGCCCATGGGGTTTATCCGGGACGAGGCCGAGCGCTTCTTCCCCCTGCTGCTGGCGGGATGGGGTATCGAGCGTTTCGTGGCCTTCGGGCACAGCGTTGGCGGGGCCATGGCGGCGACCTGCGCGGCGCTTTATCCGCAGCCTTGCCAGGCGCTGATCACCGAGTCGGCGCAAGCCTTCGTCGAAGACCGCACCCGCCACGGCATCCAGTTCGCCAAGCAGCAGTTCCAGGCACCGGGGCAGATGGAACGCTTGCACAGGTATCACGGCGACAAGGCGCCCTGGGTGCTCGCGGCCTGGACCGAGACCTGGCTGTCGGAAACCTTCCAGCCCTGGACCCTGGAAAGCGCCGTGGCCTCCATCGACTGCCCGTTGCTGGTGCTGCATGGCGCGGACGACGAATACGGCTCGCTGCTGCACCCCGAGCGCATCGCCCGGCTGGCGACCGCGCGCCAGCGCTGCCTGATCCTGGAAAACTGTCATCACGTGCCCCATCGCGAAATGCCGGAGGCGGTCCTGGATGCGGTGCACCAGCATCTGCAGATCGATAACGGCTAGCAGGTTGAAACCTGCTGTTTTCAGCCCGGCAGCAAACATCCAGCCTCGATACAGGCGTGCTTCTGGTGTCGCTCGGGTAGGGTCGTGCGCCTGAGGTCGAAGGCAGGGCGCAGTTGTCTTGGCAGGAGGGAGTAGCGGGAATCGAGAGCCAGGCACGCCATCCATGCGCACCTGGTTTCTTTACAGCGGAAGGTGAATCAGTTCCACGGACGGTCGCCGTTCTCGTCCTTGACCCGGGTCGGCAGGCCCATCACGTCCAGCGCCTTGAGGAACGGCTCGGCCGGCAGTTCCTCGACGTTGACCATGCGCTGCACGTCCCATTCGCCACGAGCCACCAGCAGGGCCGCAGCCACCGGCGGTACGCCCGCGGTGTAGGAAATGCCCTGGCTGTCGGTTTCGGCAAAGGCTTCTTCGTGGCAGGCCACGTTGTAGATGAAGACTTCGCGCGGCTGGCCATCCTTGGTGCCCTTGACCAGGTCGCCGATGCAGGTCTTGCCGGTGTAGCCCGGCGCCAGCGAGGCGGGATCGGGCAGCACGGCCTTGACCACTTTCAGCGGCACCACTTCCAGGCCTTCGGCGGTCTTGACCGGTTGCTCGGAGAGCAGGCCCAGATTCCTGAGCACGGTGAAGACGTTGATGTAGTGCTCGCCGAAGCTCATCCAGAAGCGCACGTTGGGCACGTCGAGGTTCTTCGACAGCGAGTGCACTTCATCGTGACCGGTCAGGTACAGGTTCTGCGAACCGACCACTGGCAGGTCGTCGGTGCGCTTGACTTCGAACATGGTGTTGCTGGTCCACTGGCTGTCCTGCCAGCTCCACACCTGTCCGGTGAATTCGCGGAAATTGATTTCCGGATCGAAATTGGTGGCGAAATATTTGCCATGGGAACCGGCATTGACGTCGAGAATGTCGATCGAATCAATGCGGTCGAAATACTGTTGTTTGGCCAGGGCCGCATAGGCGTTGACCACACCTGGGTCGAAGCCCACGCCGAGAATGGCGGTGACGTTCTTCTGCTGGCATTCCTCGAGGTGCTTCCACTCGTAGTTGCCATACCAGGGCGGCGTCTCGCAGATCTTGCCCGGCTCTTCGTGAATGGCGGTGTCCAGGTAGGCCACGCCGGTATCGATGCAGGCACGCAGCACCGACATGTTGAGGAAGGCGGAACCGACGTTGATGACGATCTGCGATTCGGTTTCGCGGATCAGCGCCTTGGTCGCCTCGATGTCCAGCGCGTTGAGCGCATAGGCCTTGATTTCAGCAGGCTGTTTGAGGCTGCCCTTGGCCTTGACGCTGTCGATGATGGCCTGGCATTTGGAGATGTTGCGCGACGCGATAGCAATACGACCGAGTTCGTCGTTGTGCTGCGCGCACTTGTGGGCCACCACCTTGGCGACACCTCCTGCACCAATGATAAGAACGTTCTTCTTCAATTTCTTTATCTCTCCTTTCCGCCAGCTTACGAGAGGCTGGACAGGTAGTCTTCGAACCCAAACTCACGAACCACCTCGACACTACCGTCGAGTTGTTTCACTACGATGGACGGCATTTTCAGGCCGTTGAACCAGTTTTTCTTGACCATGGTGTAACCCGCCGCGTCAACGAACGACAGCCGATCGCCGATGGTCAGCGGACGATCGAATTGGTACTCGCCGAAGATGTCTCCGGCCAGGCAAGACTTGCCGCACACCATGTAGGTGTGTTCGCCCGCGCTGGGCGCCAGCTTGGCATTGAGGCGATAGATCAGCAGATCGAGCATGTGCGCCTCGATGGAGCTGTCGACCACTGCCAGGTGCTTGCCGTTGTAGAGGGTGTCGAGCACGGTGACTTCCAGCGAGGCGCTCTGGGTGATCGCCGCTTCGCCCGGCTCCAGGTAGACCTGCACGCCGTACTTCTCGGAGAACGCCTTGAGGCGCGCGCAGAACTCATCCAGGGCATAGCCTTCGCCGGTGAAGTGGATGCCGCCGCCGAGGCTGACCCATTCGACCTTGTGCAGCAGGTGGCCGAAACGTTCCTCGATGGTGCCCAGCATCTGGTCGAACAGGCCGAAGTCGCTGTTCTCGCAGTTGTTGTGGAACATGAAGCCGGAGATCTGCTCGATGACCGCCTCGACCTTCACCGGGTCCCACTCGCCCAGGCGGCTGAACGGACGCGCCGGGTCGGCCAGCAGGTAATCGGAACTGCTCACCTGGGGGTTGACCCGCAGACCGCGGACCTTGCCCTCGGACGCCGCGGCGAAGCGCTGCAGCTGGCCGATGGAGTTGAAGATGATCTTGTCGCAGTTGTCGAGCATCTCTTCGATTTCATCGTCGGCCCAGGCCACGCTGTAGGCGTGGGTCTCGCCGGCGAACTTCTGCCGGCCGAGCTTGAGCTCGTACAGCGACGACGAGGTGGTGCCGTCCATGTACTGCTGCATCAGGTCGAACACCGACCAGGTGGCGAAGCACTTGAGCGCCAGCAGGGCCTTGGCCCCGGAGTGTTCGCGCACGTAGGCGATCTTCTCCATGTTGCCGAGCAGTTTCTGTTTGTCGATGAGGTAGTACGGCGTTTTGATCATTTCGAGGCCTCCGGCCAGGCGAGCCAAAAAAAGGATGCGCATTGTGCCTTCACTGAAGGCATATCGAAAGGGCGGACGGTCAGTTCGCTGAGTCAGGGCTTCGTCTCATGCTCGGAGCGAGCCGCCCGCGGGTCCGTTCCGGGCATCGCCGGCTACCCACCGAGGGCTGATGACAAATGCCCCGGTGGCAGGTCCGGCCGGTCGAAGCGCCTTGTGGCCCAGATACGCAGACAGCCCGATGATGGGCGGTCATCTGCCGACTTGGGCAACCCTGCCCGGCCCCTCGCTTTGCGCGAACACGTATCTGTTTTTCCCCAGTTTCTTGGCCAGGTACATGGCCTGGTCCGCGGCCCGCAACAGCTGATCCGCTTCCACCCCATGGGTCTGGTAGAACGCCGCGCCGAGGCTTGCGGAAACATCGGCCTTCACTCCCGAGATCATCAGCGGCTGGCCGACCACATGAATGATCCGGTCGAGAATCGGCGCCACTTCGTCGATCGATCCAAGGTCATCCAGGACCACGACGAACTCATCGCCGCCCACGCGTGCCAGCAGGTCGCATTCCCTCAGACAGGACTGCAGGCGATCGGCGATGATGATCAGCAACTGGTCACCCGCCGCATGCCCCAGGTTATCGTTGACCAACTTGAAGCCATCCAGGTCCAGATAACAGACCACCACCTTGGCGTTGCGCCCTTGCACTCTTTCGAGAAGCGCATCGAGCTTCATGCCCAGCAGCCGTCTATTGGGAAGGTGGGTCAAGGGGTCATACATGGCGATTTCCTGCAGTCTTTTGCGCTGCTGGTCCAAGGTCGCCAGGGAGTAAGCGAGCCAGGCCATCAGCGTGGCCCCCAGCAGCACCAGAAAAACCTGGAACAGCAGCAGAGCGGTATTTCGCCAGTCGGCGATCCTGGAAACCCGAAGCTCCCACTGCGCCTCGTACAGGGTTACCGGAATGCGCGCGGCCGCCGCGCCCAAGGGCGCGGCGGATGCCTGAATCACCTCTTCCTGCCCGGTTTCCGGGTTCACCCCGGAAAACCTGTAGGCATAACCCAGCTTCTCCAGGGAGGGTAAATCCGAGTCGGCAAAGGCATCCGGAAACTTCAAGGTCACGACCGTGTAACCCCAGAAGTACTTCCTGCCATTGGGTTCTTGCAGAAATACCGGCAACGTTCCTATCGCGCCCTGCGGCCCCTGGATCAAGGTGAATGGCCCGCGGAACAGCAACTCGCCTTCGCGAACGTTCTTGATGACTTCGACCCGATCCTTGCCCTCGAAAAGATCATGGTTCTTGACCAGGATATTGGGAGCGGCCGGCTCTATTTGCCGAATCACGCCCTCCGGCGCCAGCGACAATGCAAAGGCGCCTTTGTACATGGGCAGCATGTAGCGCACCAGCCGGTTGAAATGCGGAACCTTGCCCTCCCCCTGATGGACCATTACCGCCAGGGTATTGGTCGATGACAAAGCGTGCTGTATGACTTTCTCGATCGAGCTGGCGTAACTGCTGGCGACTTGAATGGTATGGGCCGAGTCAGCCTCGCGCGCGGCCGAATTCAATTTGACGACGACAAAAGCCCCCGCCAGCAAACACAGGACAAACACCAACACCGAGACTTTTATCTTGTCGAAGCCAGAGAAAACCTTGGTTACCACTTCTTGCATCACCGGCACCCTGTTTTATTGCTATTGGTCGTAGGGATCTCGACTGGGGCCAAGGCGCTTGCCGCCCCGCCAGACACAGGAAATCATTCCTCATCCTTTACTTCGTCCTTGAAGAACCCAAGCCAGGGCTGGGACATTACCGGGAAGTGCAGCCGTTGACCCTGGCAAAGTCCCTAGGTTCCATGCTCCATTTACCTATTCCAGCTCATTGCCGGGCGCCAGGCACGCCGCTCGATGCGGCACGACCTTACCCGGCCCCAGAAGCCTATCGCGGGGCCCGCACCGCTCAATCATCCTCTTGCAATTTGATGCCCCGGGCGTGCAACAGGTGAGGCACCAGCAGCACCAGCAGGGTCATCGCCAGGAAGGCGGCGGATATGGGTTGGGTGACGAATATCGACCAGTCGCCCTGGCTGATGGACAAGGCGTTGCGCAGTTGTTTTTCCGCCATCGGCCCCAGCAGCATGCCGACGATCACCGGCGCGACCGGGAAATCGAAACGCCGCATCAGCACCCCGCCCCAACCGATCGCCAGCATCAGCAACAGGTCGAAGGACGAATGGCGCATGCCGTACACACCGATGGAGGCGAACACCAGGATCCCGGCATTAAGGTACGGCCGGGCGATCCGCAGCAGTTTCACCCAGAGCCCGACCAGCGGCAGGTTCAACACCAGCAAGATGACGTTGCCGATGTACAGCGAGGCCACCAGGGTCCAGACCAGGTCGCCGGACGTCTGGAACAGCAGCGGCCCCGGCTGCAGGTTGTAGTTCTGGAACGCCGCCAGCAGGATCGCCGCGGTGGCGGAGGTCGGGATGCCGAGGGTCAGCAGCGGCACCAGGGAACCGGTGGCGCTGGCATTGTTGGCGGCTTCCGGGCCGGCCACCCCTTCGATGGCGCCCTGCCCCTTGTTGGCGGCAAAGTCTTGCGGGTGCTTGCTCAGCTTGCGTTCGGTGGAATAGGACAGGAAGGTCGGGATTTCCGCGCCGCCGGCCGGGATCGAACCGAAGGGAAAGCCGATCAGGGTGCCCCGCAGCCAGGCGGGAATCGAGCGCCTCCAGTCCGCGCGGGTCATCCACAGCGAGGTCAGGCGATGCCGGCCGGACGCTTCCTCCTTCTGATACAGCAGGCTGTACAAGGCCTCCCCCACGGCAAACAGACCGACCGCCACCAGCACCACTTCGATGCCATCGACCATTTCGGGAACGCCCAGTGTGTAGCGGGCAATGCCCGAGGTCGAATCGAGGCCGATCAGGCCGATGCTCAGGCCCAGCCCCAGCGAAGCGAAACCGCGCAGCATGGACGCGCCGAGCACCGCCGACACCGTGGTGAAGGACAGCACCAGGATCGCGAAATACTCCGCGGGCCCGAACTTCAGCGCCAGCATGGCGACGATGGGAGCGAACAGGGTCAGCAGTACCGTAGCGACAGTCCCGGCGAAAAACGAGCCGATCGCCGCGGTGGCCAGGGCCGGCCCGGCGCGACCGTTGCGGGCCATGAGGTTGCCCTCCAGGGCGGTGACCATGGACGACGATTCACCCGGGGTATTGAGCAGGATCGAGGTGGTCGAGCCACCGAACTGCGCGCCGTAATAGATCCCGGCGAACATGATCAGCGCGCCGGTGGGATCGACCTTGGCGGTGATCGGCAATAGCAGGGCCACCGTCAGCGCCGGGCCGATCCCCGGCAACACGCCGATCGCCGTGCCCAGCAGGCAGCCGATAAAACCCCAGAGCAGATTGATCGGCGCCAGCGCCGCGGAGAAACCTGTCGCCAGGTTCAAGAGAATGTCCACCTTGTGACCTCCTTCGGCCCGGGCTCAGATCCAGGCGTTGACCAGGGGTGGCAGGGCCACGCCCAACCCGGCGCTGAACAGCCAGTAGATCGGCAGGGTCAGGGCGATGCCGATGGCCAGGTCACGCAGCGGACGCCGGCTGCCGAAACCCCGCGCCGAACAGGCGAACAGCAACCCGGCGGCCAGGACGAAACCGATCAGGTTGATCAGCAGCGCAATCGCCACCAGCCCCGCGGTAACCCAGGCCGCCCCCAGCCTGCCGCCGGGCTGGGCCTGGGCGCTGTCGTCGCCGGGTTCGGCCAACTCGCGGAAACCTCCAGTGCAGGCCTGGTAGCTCAACAGCAGGCCCACGGCCCCCAGAAAAGCGCCGACGGCGCAGGGATAGACATGGGCGCCGAGGATGACGAAGCCCATCTCGGGCGGAAAGCGCAAGGCACCGATGACCAGCACCAGGCTGACGGCGACCAGCCCCAGGCCAATCGCCAACTGCGACAGCACGACCCTGCTGCGCCCGGCCATCTCAAAGCAGCCCGACCTTGACCAGCATCGCCCGCAGACGCTGGTGTTCCTCGTCGACGAACGTGCCGAACTCATCACCGGTAAGGATGCTCGGCGACCAGGCGTTGGCTTTCACATTGTCCTGCCAGACCTTGCTGTTGGTGGCGGCCAGGACCGCGTCGGTGACTTGCTTGCGCTGCTCGGCCGTGAGGTTGGCCGCACCATAGACACCGCGCCAGTTGCCGATGATCACGTCGTAGCCATTCTCCTTGAGGGTCGGCGCATCGATGCCGGGAACGCGCTCCGGAGCGCCGATGGCGAGCAGGCGGAACTGCTTGGACTGCACGTACTTGGCCAGCTCGGCATAACCGCCGGTGATCACCGTGATGTGCCCGCCCAGGGTCGCGGCCACCACTTCGCCGCCGCCGGCATAGGCGACGTAGTTCACCTTGTTCACCGGCACGTCCATCTTGCTCGCCAGCTCGGCGATGCCGATATGGTCGATGGAGCCCTTGGAGCCACCGCCCCACTTGATGCTGGCCGGGTTGGCCTTGAAGTCCTTGAGCAGCTCCTCGAGGGTCTTGTAGGGCGACTCGTCACGCACGGCGAACACGTTGTATTCGGTGAACAGGCGGGCGATCGGCGTCACGTCCTTGAGGCTGATCTGCGGCTTGTTCTGCTCCACCGCGGTGACCATGATCGCCCCCACCACCAGCAGCGCATTCGGGTCGCCCTTGGTGCTGTTGGCGAACTGCGCCAGCCCCAGGGTGCCGCCGGCTCCGCCCTTGTTCTCGAAGGTCACGGACTTGGCCGTGCCGGCCTCGAGCAAGGCCTTGCCCAGGACCCGCGCGGTCTGGTCATAACCGCCGCCCACGGAGCCCGGGGCCATGAACTTGACCGTATCCAGGGCGAGCGCCGGGGTCGCGAGGGTGAGCGTGGCGAGGCTGGCGGCAATGGCCATGCCGCGGCTGAATCGACGCAGTGCTGTAAACATCAGGTTTCTCCCGAGACTATTGTTTTTGTTGATACCGGTTGAATGCGCCCAGGGCTGCCGCCCTGTGTGGCCTGGGGTTAAGTGTAGACGGCCGGCGGTTGGCGACCGTCCGAGGGTAAACAAAGCCCCCAGCGCCAAGCGCTCCCGCCAGGGGCGCGCCTGGGGAGTCTTGGTTCGGAGTGGAAAGCGGTTGGCCTGTACAAGGCCCGGCCGTGCTTGTCAGCGAGGGAGGATCAGCGATTCAGCAAGAGAGGCTCTGCGATCCTTGCCCATCACGAGCGGGTCTTCACGGTGATGAACATATTCAGCCGGTCGTGGATTTCCTGGAGGGTGTGGCGGAACGGCTCATGCTTGTCGCTGGTGACCGGGTCCTCGAAGTTCCAGACGATCACCTCGCCGGAGGACGGCATGCGCGCGGCCTCTTCCGAGGACTTGTCGCACAGGGTGATGACATAGTGGAACTCCTGCCCCGCGAACTCGTCGAGGGCCTTGCTGCGCAGCCCCTCGGTGTCGATGCCGATATGTTCGAGAGACTCCAGGGTGCGCGGATCGATCTCGCTGGCCACAAGGCCGGCGCTGAAGGCCTCGAAGTCTTCGGCGTCGGCGTGGCGCAGCAGCGCTTCGGCCATCAGCGAGCGGGCGTCATTCCTGGCGCACACGAACAGCACACGGCGTTTGTCACTCATGCTTCATTCCCCTGTTTTCAGACTGCTGGGATAGTGCCCCGGAAAATCGCACTTTTTATTACAGCCTGTTTTTCGACGGCGGGATGCCGCGGCGACGGCGCGCACGTGCTGCCCGTCGGTTGATCCAGGCGTGACCTGTGAAAGATTGAAATAGAGCGACGGAACACCCTGGCGGGAACCACTGGCCGGAGGAAGGCCAGCGGTTTGCAGATGAGGCTCGGTAATCAGTTGTTACATATCAGGCCATGCAGCACGCCGAAGCGCAGCCCCGGTTCGGAAGGCGTCATCTGGGTGACGCCAAACACCTTGAACGCCGCCAGCATCACCGCCAGGCCGCCGGGCAGGATGCTCAGGCGATGGGACTGCAAGCCGGCCAGCCTGAGGCGTTTGACATGCCCGGCTTCCAGCAGGCGCAACGACAGGCGCAACAGCCCGCCGTAGGTGATGCCGTCCTGGCCATAGTCGTTCAGGCCATTGGCCTTGAGCACCTTGGCCAGGAAGCGGGCGGTGCCCGAGGAACCTATGGCCTGCTGCCAACCCAGCTGGCGATAACGCCGGGCGACTTTCTCGAACTTCAGGCTGGCCATGCGCTCGGCTTCCTGCAGGGCGTGAGCCGAGACCGCGCCGCCCGGAAAGTAGCGCGCGCCGAAGGTCCCGCTGCCGATGGCGATGCTCTCGGTCAGCAAGGGCTGGGCGCCCTGGCCCAGGATCAACTCGGTGGAGCCGCCGCCGATGTCCACCACCAGGCGCATGCTTTCGCTGCCCGGCACGGTATGGGCGACGCCGGCATACACCAGCCGCGCCTCTTCATGCCCGGAGATGACATCGATGCGAAACCCCAGGTGACGCTCCGCGCTGGCCAGGAACAGCGGCGCATTGTCGGCTTCACGCACGGCGCTGGTGGCCACCGCCCGCACCCGCCCGGCCTCGAAACCGCGCAGCTTCTTGCCAAAGCGCGCCAGCGCCTGCCAGCCCCGGTCCAGCGCCAGCTCGTCCAGGGTGCCTTCCTGGAAGCCCTCCGCCAGGCGCACCGGCTCACGCAGGGTCTTCACTTCCTGGATCATGAACCCCTGGCTGCGCCTGACCGGCTGGCCGATCATCAGGCGAAACGCATTGGACCCAAGATCAATGGCTGCGAACAGAGAGGCGTCGCCTTTCATGGGGGGGATTCCTGGCAGGTTGATCAACCGGCAGGCCGCAGCCTGTCGAGCACCCAAGAGGGTTTGCGGCGATCTTGCCATGCCATCGATGACGCCAAGATGACAGCCACCCACCTTGATGCGCCCGACTGGCGCTCCCCAGGCCTGGCCCTGCCGCTGCCCGGTAACGGAGGGGAGTCAAAGGCTTTGCAGCGGCAAGGGGGCTGTCATCATTTGGTCATTTTTCGCGGCGATACTCGCGCTATCAACAACGCGTGCTCTCCTTTAACGCTGCCATCTTGGGCGGCTTTTTTTTGCCCGAAAATCCTGGCGGCAACCTTGCCGGATCGGGAAAACCTGCCTAGCCATCAAGGGCTGCGACATCCCCCACCGCCGCTCCCGCAAGCGCATCGGCACAAGGCTCGCCGCTATCGTCCAGGCGGCTGCGAGCGAACAGGGCCGCTGAACGCAGGGCCCGCCTGGCCGAACGCAGGTAGAACGCCTGCAACTGAAACACATGCCACCTCGCCGCATGCACTTCCAGGCGACATGCCACGCCACAGTGCAGCGCACGCTCGGCCAGGCGCGTGGAGTCCGCCAGCAGCAACTCCTGATCCCCCACCTGGATCAGCATCGGCGGCAAGCCGCGCAAATCGGCGCTCAATGGGCTGTGCAACAGGCTATCGGCAGGCGCTGCGTAGGCGCTCAGCCCTTGCTCGAGCCAGTCGCGCCGCAGCATGGGATCGGTGTACTGGCGGGTGATGAGGGTCGGCCCGCTCAGCGTCGGGTCCGTCACCGGGGACAACAGCAGCAGGCCCGCAGCAAAGGGCTCGCCCCGTTGTTGCAGGCTAAGCGCCAGGGCCAGGGCCAGAGAGCCGCCCGCGGAGTCGCCGGCCAGCAGGATCTGCCGCGCCGAATAGCCTTGCGCCCGGATCGCCTGGTAACAGGCCAAGGCATCTTCCAGGGCTGCGGGAAACGGGTGTTCCGGCGCCAGCCGATAGTCCGGCACCCAGACGGCCATCCCCGCGTCCCGGGCCAGACGGCTGGTCAGGCTACGGTGAGTGGCAGGGCCACCCAGGCAGAAGGCGCCGCCATGCAGATAAAGCATTACCCCATCCGCCTTGGTGTGCTCCGGGGTCAGCACCTGCAGCGCTATGCCCGAGACCTGCGCCCGTGCCTGGCTCACGCCCGCGCAGCCCGGCATCGACCACGACAGGCCGCTGACGATACGCCGCTGTGCAGCAAGGCTTCGCGGCGGACCGATCAGCGCCCGGAAGCTCAGCCGCAAGAGTTGGCGCAACAGGCCGGCACTGAGGACTTCGAGGCTATCGCGAGGCTCGGCAACCAGCCGCCCGTAGACCTGCCCCGACTCGCTGACCAACGCCCTGGAAAAACCATAGGCGCGCAATGCCGAATAACGGGTCAGCCAGCGATAGGACAAGGTGAAGCCCGGCCAGTTGGTGCTGTTGTGGCCCGCTGCGTCGACATACCAACTCTGGCAACCGCTCCACACGGAATCGGCCAGGCGGCGCTGTATCCGCTGATGGAAACGCTGCTCCGTCTGCTCGTCGACCTCGACGGTGGTGGCCGCAGCCTTGTGCATCGCGCGCCAGCAGCGCATGACATGGGATATCTGGCTTTCCAGCATGTAGACGATCGAGTTGTGCCCCAGGTTGGTATTGGGGCCATACAACATGAAGAAGTTGGGAAAACCCGGCACCGCCAGCCCCAGATACGCCCGTGCACCCTGCTCCCAGGCGTGCTGCAGCTCCAGCCCGCCGCGCCCGACGATGGTCATCGGCGCAAGGAACTGGGTCGCTGCGAACCCCGTCCCGTAGATGATCGCGTCGACCGGGTGCTGCTTGCCGTCCAGCGTCTCGATGCCCTGCTCGGTAATGCGCCCGATGCCCTCGGTGATCAACTGCACATTGGGCCTGGCCAGGGTCTTGAGGTAATCGCTGGACAGCAGGATGCGCTTGCAGCCGATGGGGTAGTCCGGGATCAGTTGTCGGCGCAGTTGCGGGTCGCCGATCGACTGGTTCAACAAGCGGCGGAACGGCAGGCCGACCGCCCACTTCATCAGTCCCTTGAAACGGGTAAAACCCAGGGCCCTGGATTCGTAGCGCAGGTAGATGGCGGCCCGATGCAGCGCCATGCGCCAGGGCTTCCTGGCGAACAGCTGCTTTTCCTCCTCGCTGTAGGCGCGATCGGGCCGGGGCAGGATGTAGGCCGGCGAGCGCTGGAATACCTTGAGCTGCGCCACCGAGTCGGCGATGGCCGGCACGAACTGAATGGCCGAAGCACCCGTCCCTATCACCGCCACCCGCTTCCCCGCCAGCGAGTAGCCGTGATCCCAGTTGGCAGAGTGGAACACCTGCCCCTTGAACGCCTGCATGCCTTCGATCCTGGGCAGCGCCGGCCGGCTGAGCTGGCCCGTGGCGCTGATCAGCAAGGCGGCGCGATGCACCCGCCCACCGACTTCGGTGACGCACCACTGCGCGCTGGCCTCGTCGAATCGCGCCGCCTGCACTTCAGCGCCGAAGCGGATGTGCCGCGCCACCTCATACTTGCGCACGCAATGCTGCAGATAACCCTGTATCTCGGCTTGCGGGGCGAACATCCGCGTCCAGCCCGGATTGGGTTCGAAGGAAAACGAATACAGGTGCGACGGCACATCGCAGGCCGCGCCCGGGTAACTGTTGTCGCGCCAGACGCCGCCGACATCCTGCTGTTTTTCCAGAATGATGAAGTCCGTGACGCCGGCCTTGCGCAGCGCGATGGCCATGCCGATGCCGGCAAAACCGCTGCCGATGATCAGGGCGGTGAGTGGCGACGTCGATGGCAGGTCGGGTTCGAGTTGGGGCATGCAGCACCTCTTTTGTTGTTTTTTTCATGGGCAGGCGCAGGTCTTCGCATGATGGGATCCACGGCCTTCCCGGCAATCCCGATCAGCCTAGCCTGTGCGCCCATCATGCTGGCCCGGCCTTGCCAGTCCCATGACGCAAAGGGACAGATACTTTAGTATTCAGGCCAATTCCTTTCCCTGACCCCGGGTAAACAGCATGAACATGCTGGAGTTGTTGCGAGGGCCGGCCAGTGCCCTGCTGATGGTGGATTTCGGTCGCGAAAGAGGCTTCTCGCCTGCGCAATTGCTGGCCGGTTCGGGCCTGTCGCTGGCCCGGCTGGCCGATCCCAACTTCGAGCTGTCATGCACCCAGGAACTGCGCCTGATCAATAATCTGCTCAACCTGTCGGGACACCCGCAGGGGCTGGGCTACCAGGTGGGCGAGCGTTATCACTTCTCGACCTACGGGCTGTTCGGTTATGGCCTGATCAGCAGCGCGACCGCAGGCGACGCCTTGCAGCTGGCCCTGCGGTTCTTGCCGCTGACCTACGCGTTCACCCGGATCGCCTACCATGAGCAACCGCCGCTCGGCATCCTGACGTTCAGCGAACCGGCGCTGGCGGATGAATCGCTCAGGGACTTTGTGGTCGAGCGCGACATGGCCGCCGCCGCGGTGCTGCTCAAGGAAATAGCTGGCCGCGAGTTCTCGCTGGCGGGTTTTACCCTGAGGAAGAAACGCTCGGTCGATCAGGCGGCCGCCAGTGCCGGCAGTATTCTAGGCGTGCGCCCCGACTACCTGGCCGACAGCAACAGCCTGGCCTTCGATCGTTCGCTGCTGAGCCGCCCGCTGCCCCAGGCCAACACCGTCACCGTCTCGATGTGCGAGCAGATGTGCGCGCAATTGATGGAGCGCCGGATCCCCCGCACGGGCACCGCCAACCTGGTCCGCCAGTACCTGAACATCACCCCCCTGGGCGCACCGCCAGACCTGCCGAGCATGGCCAGCCTGATCAATCTCAGCGAGCGCACCTTGAAACGCCGCCTGCACCAGGAAGGCACCAGTTACCGGCACCTGCTGGAGCAGTCGCGCAGCACTGCAGCCCTGGAGCTGCTCGGCGACCCTGCGCTCAAGCTGACCGAGATCGCCGAAAAACTGGGCTATAGCGACCTGTCGAGTTTCTCCCAGACCTTCAAGCGCTGGTACGGCGTGTCCCCCAGAACCTATCGCCACGCGTCCAAGGCCCCTTAGAAAGCAGACCTGGGGAGGCGCTGGCCTACAACGTCAGGCGGCCCTCGATACAGGTCACCGCCGAGCCGCCGATCCAGACCTCATCGCCGATCCGTTCGACCTGGATGCGCCCGGCCCGGCCCATGCTCAGGCCCTGGCTGACCACGTAGGACGCCGGCGCCAGGCCAGCCCCCAGCAGCCATTGGGCGATGCCGGCGTTGAGGCTGCCGGTGGCCGGGTCTTCCGGCATGCCGTCGCCGGCGATAAAGGCCCGCACTTCGAACTGCGCCGCGTCGCCATCGCGCTCGGGGTTCCAGGGTGCGATCACCCCCACCGCGAGGCCCGTCAGTTGCGCATAGTCGGGTTGCAGGTCGAGCACCTGACCGCGCTCGGCCAGCAGCACCGCCAGCCAGCCGGCGCCGTTGTCCACCCATTGCGCGTCGACTATGGCCCCGGGCGCCAGCCTCAGGCCCTGGCGCACCTGCTCCAGCAAGCCAGCCTCCACCGGGCCGGACTTGAGCAAGGGCGGCGCGAGAAACGCCAGCTCGGCGCCGTTGCGGCGAATGCGCACCAGGCCTACCTCGCACTCCTGGACGATCTCCTCGCCCTTGGGCATGCCGCCGGCCTCCAGCCAGGCATGGCAGCTGCCAAGGGTCGGATGGCCGGCGAACGGCAGCTCCTGCAGGGTGGTGAAAATCCGCAGGCGATAGTCGGCCAGCGGGTCTTGGGGTTCGAGGATAAAGGTGGTTTCGCTGAGGTTGGTCCAGTTGGCGAACGCCGCCATGCGCGCATCGCTCAACGGGTCGGCGCCGAACACCACCGCCACCGGGTTGCCCTTGAGCGGCTCGTTGCTGAAGACATCCACCTGCTTGAAATCGAATCGGCTCATTGCGGGGCCTTGTCTGAATGAACGCGGTCAGGCCTGGATCGGCCTGACCTGCACGAAGCATATGAAAATCCCTGTAGCCGCTGCCGCAGGCTGCGCTCGGCGACGCAGTCGTCGTAAAACCTGACGACGCGAGCTGCCTGGCACAACGCATCAGGCCTTTTTGCGGCGACTGCGTCGCCGATCGCAGGCTTCGCCAGCGGCTACAAGATGCGGAGCGATCAAACGGGCTTGGGAATTTCCAGGCCGCGGATCACCGCCGGGCGCGCGAGGAAACGCTCCAGCACGCGCTGCACGTTGGGGAAGTCCTTGAAGCCCACCAGGTCGCCGGCCTCATAGAAGCCGACCAGGTTGCGCACCCAGGGAAAGGTGGCGATATCGGCGATGGTGTAGCGCTCGCCCATGATCCAGTCGCGACCTTGCAGGCGGCCTTCGAGCACGCTCAGCAGGCGGCGGGATTCGGCGACGTAACGGTCGCGCGGGCGCTTGTCCTCGTAGTCCTTGCCGGCGAATTTGTTGAAGAAGCCCAACTGGCCGAACATCGGGCCGATGCCGCCCATCTGGAACATCAGCCACTGGAGGGTCTCGTAGCGCGCGGCGGATTCCTGGGCCAGCAGTTGCCCGCTCTTGTCCGCGAGGTAGATCAGGATCGCTCCCGACTCGAACAGCGCCAGCGGCCGGTCGTCCGGGCCATGGGGATCGAGGATCGCCGGGATCTTGTTGTTCGGGTTCAGGGAAAGGAACTCGGGGGACATCTGGTCATGGGTTTCGAAGCTGACGCGATGCGGCTCGTAGGGCAGCCCGATCTCTTCGAGCATGATCGAGACCTTGACGCCGTTGGGGGTCGGCAAGGAATACAGCTGGATCCAGTCGGCGTACTGCGCAGGCCATTTCTGGGTGATGGGGAATGCGGAGAGATCGGTCATGACAGGCTTCCAATGACAGTCAGATGAAAGGCCGTGGCCCCGGGCCGGGCGGCGACGGCGCTAGATTACAGGCATAGGTTCGCGGCGCGCATTCTTAAATTCGAAACATCCGGTGGTTAAGCTTCCCGGCAGCCAGACAGCGGTGCGGATAAAGTAACGGGCCAACGCTCGCAGCCCCACGCCCGGATCGAACCAAAAGGCGTCCTGGGACTCAGAGCACTGCCTGCGGGCAGAAACACTCGTTCAACGACAGGGAAAACCACGCGAAGCCGGGAGCTCGCCGTGGAAAGGTTTGTCAGCCTTAACCGATTGCGCTGAAGTACCCACAATCAAATGAAGAATCTGCTGAGTTTCACCCAACGCCTGCAACGCCGGTCCTACGTATTCTTTCCGGCGCTGATGCTGACCAGTGCGCTGCTGCTGTCGCTGGAATCCAGTGAAAGTCGCGCCCAGCCGGTGGACGGCACCCAGACCCTGATCTTCCTGCGCCACGCGGAAAAACCCGCCGGCGGCCTCGGCCAGCTCAACTGCCAGGGCCTGAACCGCGCCATCGACCTGGCCTCCTTGCTGCCGGAAAAATTCGGCAAAGCCAACTACGTGTTCGCCGCCAACCCGACGCGCAATGTCGAGGAAGGCGAGCTCGACAACTCCTACAGCTACATCCGCCCGCTGATGACCATCAGCCCCAGCGCCATCAAGCTCGGCCTGCCGGTGAACATCGAGTTCTCGGCCAACGACACCAGCGAGCTGGCCGACGAGCTGCTGCACGACCGCTACCACAACTCGATCATCTACACCGCCTGGTCCCACGGCTACCTGCCGGAACTGATCAACAAGGTGGCGCGCGAAGCCGTCGGCGAAAAACGCACCATCACCGACGACTGGGCCTCCAACGATTTCGACTCGCTCTACGTGCTGACCCTGACCTGGCACAACGGCAAGGCCACCCTCGACAGCCGCAGCTACAAGCAGGGCCTGGATAACGGCGAGGAAAGCTGCCCGACCTGATGGCCGGGCACCTGCCTGGCCCCTGTAGCCGCTGCCGAGCCCGCGAGGCTGCGCCAGACCCGCAGGGTCTCCAGCGCCCCCAAGATCCCCACGAGCGTGCCGCTCGATCGCAGCCTGCGGCAGCGGCTACATAAACATCGAGCCTGACCGAAATATCGAGGATGTAACCCTTCCCTGTAGCCGCTGCCGAGCCCGCGAGGCTGCGATAGACCCGCAGGGTCTCCAGCGCCCCCAGGATCCCCACGAGCGTGCCGCTCGATCGCAGCCTGCGGCAGCGGCTACACAACCATCGGGCCCGACCGGAATATCGAGGGGGTCTCAGTTCCCTGTAGCCGCTGCCGAGCCCGCGAGGCTGCGACAGACCCGCAGGGTCTCCAGCGCCCGCAAGACCGCCGCGAGCGTACCGCTCGATCGCAGCCTGCGGCAGCGGCTACACAACGCTCCGAATACGACTAGGTATCGAGGATGTCGCCACTCCCTGTAGCCGCTGCCGAGCCCGCGAGGCTGCGCCAGACCCGCAGGGTCTCCAGCGCCCGCAAGACCGCCGCGAGCGTACCGCTCGATCGCAGCCTGCGGCAGCGGCTACACAACGCTTCGGTACGACCGGGTATCAAGAATGTAGCCACCCCCTGTAGCCGCTGCCGAGCCCGCGAGGCTGCGATAGACCCGCAGGGTCTCCAGCGCCCGCAAGACCGCCGCGAGCGTGCCGCTCGATCGCAGCCTGCGGCAGCGGCTACACCCAGCATCGAGCGGCAGCGGCTACAGCAAGCTCGGCGCCGACCGGGTCGCTGCGTTAATATCCGCGACCTAACGTCACTGTCCGGAATCACTGTCCATGTCCAGCCTTGCCCCTGCCAGCCCCGTCCGGGGCTGGTCGTTCTGGTGGAAACCCGCCCTGTTCGTCCTGGTGGCGTGCGTCGGCCTCTACTTCGTCAAGTGGTCGCCCTACTACGCCAAGGCCTTTGTCGCCGCCGACAGCCACAGCATCGGCGCCTCGATCATCAACGATCAGCCTTCCTCGCCATTGAACGCCGCCCTGGCCTACGCCCAGGTGTATTTCCTGGCGATCTGGAAAGCCGCGGTGCTGGCGGTGATCCTCGGCTCGCTGCTGCAAGTGCTGATCCCGCGGGACTGGCTGCTGCGCCTGTTCGGCCGCGCCGGTTTCGGCTCGACCCTGCGCGGCGGCCTGTTCGCCCTGCCGGGCATGATGTGTTCCTGCTGCGCCGCGCCCGTGGCCGCCAGCATGCGTCGGCAGAATGTCTCGGTGGGCGCGGCGCTGGCCTTCTGGATCGCCAACCCGGTGCTCAACCCGGCGACCCTGGTGTTCATGGGTTTTGTCCTCGGCTGGGGCTTTACCGCGCTGCGCCTGGTGGCGGGCATCGTGCTGGTGCTGGGGGTGTCGCTGGTGGCCCAGCGCATCGCCCGTCCCGAGCAACTGCCGGAGGCGGCGGTGGAAGCCGTGGTCGAAGCCAGCACGGCTAACGACGGCGCCTTCTTCAGCCGCTGGGCGCGCAGCCTGTGGCAGCTGTTCTGGAGCACCATTCCGATCTATGTGCTGGCGGTGCTGGTGCTGGGCGCAGCGCGGGTCTGGCTGTTCCCCCATGTCGAGGGCGCGATTGGCGACAGCCTGCTGTGGCTGGTGCCGCTGGCGATTGTCGGCACGCTGTTCGTGATTCCCACCGCCGCGGAAATCCCTATCGTGCAGACCATGATGGCCCTAGGCATGGGCACCGGCCCGGCGGTGGCCTTGCTGATGACCCTGCCGAGCATCAGCCTGCCGTCGCTGCTGATGCTGCGCAAGGATTTCGACGCGCGGGTGCTGGTGACCGTGGCCGGGCTGACCATGCTGATTGGCGTGGTGTGCGGGTTGATTGGCGCGGCGTTGTTGTAACCGAAAGTTCGATGGCGTCCGCGTGGACGTCATCGCGGGNGCGAGGCTTGCCCGCGATGGGGCCAAAGGCCCCGCCCTTCTATCGACTCAGCCGCGCTGGCGAGCCCGTTCGCGCAAATACTCCAGCACCGCCGCCTGCTCGCCGACGAACTCGATGCGCGCACCTTTGCTTTCGCGCTGGAAGGCATACATCGGGTCGTAATACTCCTTGAGCAACCCTTCGATCCAGGCCCGGTGCAGGTCCACACTGCCGCTGCGGGCCTGCTCGGCCAGGGCGGCCTCCAGCAGCTGGTACAGCCGCTGGTGACGCTCGCCCCCCAGGCGTTTGCGGATGTTGTTCAGGCTTTCCAGCAGGCGCTGGGAAAACCGCGCAAAGCCGTCCTCGCCATGCACCGCGACGAACTCCGCGCACAGGTCGATCACGTAGTCGCGCAGGATCCGCTCGATCCGCCCCTCCAGGCCATCCTCCAGCCAGACCATGGGAAAACGCTGCATGCCCTGGTACAGCGGCAACGGCAAGGCGCAGCTGCCGATCATGCGGTTCTCGTCTTCCAGCACAAAGCGGGCGATGCCGCGGTCGCGCTTTTTCAGGATGTCCACCGCCAGGCGGTTCTCAAAATCGATGTTCGACGGCTGGCCGCTGGCGCGCTTGCCGAAACTGGAGCCGCGGTGGTTGGCGTGGCCTTCCAGGTCCAGGCCGTTGGCCAGTTGATGGAGCACCTCGGTCTTGCCGATGCCGGTCATGCCGCCGAGCAGGACAAAATCACACTCGGCCACAGCACCCTCGAGGGTGTCGAGCAGGAAGGTACGCATGGCCTTGTAGCCACCGCCGACCCGCGGGTAGTCGATGCCGGCCTCGTCCTTGAGCCACTGCTGGACGATCTGCGAACGCAGGCCGCCGCGGAAGCAATACAGGTAGCCGTCGGGATGGGCCCGGGCGAAGTCGGCCCAGGCCTGGATGCGCTCGGCCTTGATCGCCCCGGACACCAGTTGATGGCCGAGGACGATCGCCGCCTGCTGGCCCTGCTGCTTGTAGCAGGTGCCGACCCGCTGCCGTTCGTGGTCGGTCATCAGCGGCAAGTTGACCACCCCGGGAAAGGCGCCCTTGGTGAATTCGATCGGCGCGCGGGTGTCCATCATCGGCCGGTCGTTGAGGAAGATTTCGCGGTAGTCGGTGATATCGATGGGCATCAGATCACCTCGACCGCGTTGCTCTGTCGCTCTACCAGCTCGCCGATCGGCGCCAGTTCCAGGCCGAGTTCGGCGGCCAGCGCGAGGAACGCCGCATTGCCCTCGGGCGTGACGGCGATCAGCAGCCCGCCGCTGGTCTGCGGGTCGCACAGCACCAGCTTGTGCAGGGCCTGGATACGCCCGAGCTTGTCGGCGTAGCTGTCGAAATTGCGCTGGGTGCCGCCCGGCACACAGCCCTGGTCCAGGTAGTACTCGACCCCCGGCAGGCGCGGCACCCGATCGTAGTGGATGCGCGCGGTCAGGTTGCTGCCATCGGCCATTTCCACCAAGTGCCCGAGCAGGCCGAAACCGGTGACGTCGGTCATCGCGGTCACGCCATCGAGCTTGCCGAAACGGCTGCCGGGCTTGTTCAGGGTGCACATCCAGTCACGGGCCAGGCCGACGTCGGCGCTGCGCAACTTGCCCTTCTTCTCGGCGGTGGTCAGCACGCCGATGCCCAGGGGTTTGGTCAGGTACAGCAGGCAACCGGCGGTGGCGGTGTCGTTGCGCTTCATATGGCGCTTTTCCACCAGGCCGGTGACGGCCAGGCCGAAGATCGGTTCCGGGGCATCGATCGAATGACCGCCGGCCAGGGGAATGCCAGCCGCGTCGCACACTGCGCGCCCGCCGCGAATCACCTCGCGGGCGACTTCCGGCGCCAGCACATTCACCGGCCAGCCGAGGATGGCGATGGCCATCAAGGGGTCGCCGCCCATGGCGTAGATATCGCTGATGGCGTTGGTGGCGGCGATGCGCCCGAAGTCGAACGGGTCGTCGACGATCGGCATGAAGAAGTCGGTGGTCGAGACCACGCCGCGCTCTTCGTCGATGGCGTACACCGCCGCGTCATCGCGCGAGGCGTTGCCGACCCAGAGTTTCGGGTCGAGGTTCTGCGCGCCGCTGCCGGCCAGAATCACCTCCAGGACCTGGGGAGAAATCTTGCAACCGCAACCCGCGCCGTGGCTGTACTGGGTCAGGCGAATCGGCTCGCTCATGGGGCACCTCTGGAAGTCGTGGAGCGGCGATTCTAGCAGAGCGCCCCAAGCAGAACGTCAAGCACAAGACTTAAGGCATATTGACATCACTGGCACGCCGGGGAGAATCGCGGCAGCCGTTTCGGGATGGCACTGGCCAACCTGAGGCTCGAGGGTTCAGAAGCGACGCTGTTCTCGACGTTGAAGCGCGACGACACCAAGACGATAAGTCGCACTGCCTTGGGCGCCCTCTTCAACCTCTGCCACGACTGGCACTACCGGCCGGAATTCCGCAGCCTCGCGCACGCCCTCGGTCAGGGAAACCACTTGAAGACAAAAGGATTTCGCAGATGCACTCCAGAACCACCATCGAACGCACGCAGCATGGCGTGGGGCAAGGCGGGTTCCATACCTGCCGTATCCGTAGAGGGGGTCCCTACAACAGGCAGGATTACGAGAAAAAAACGACCTATGAATATGTATTCGACTGCGGCACACGCTCGGTCGGCCCTGGCGACACCCCCTTGAAGGACTTTTTGTCCCAGCATATTGAAAACTACAAACCTGCCAACAACATCGTGGATGCGCTGTTCATTTCACATCTGGACATCGACCACTACAACGGCGCGCAAATGTTATGCAGTGCGAAATCGGTTTCGCGCATCTTTCTTCCCTACTTCACCGTCGACCAGATTGTTTTCCTGATTGCCGACCAGGCCAGCAACGATGTGGTGCTGGCTCCCGACTACATCAACAACCTGTTGGCTATTGCCGCGGGTAGGCGCCGCCTGTTCGGCGTGCCCGTGACCGTTGTCGGTGGCGACGAGTCGCCGGAAAACCTCGATCCAGCGCCCCCTGCCGAAGAGCGGGGCGAACGCTTCCAGCCTGTCGTTATCCGGGAGGATGGGCAGGCGCAACCGCTGTCCGGGAATCTTCCAAGTGGTACGGATATCGCGTTAAGGAGCTCTCTGGAACAACTGCCCTGGGTTCTGCGGCCATGGAGTTACAAACAGAGCAGTGCGGCGCTGCTGGCCATGTCCAGGGCGATAGACAAGATCCCGGCACTGAAGGGCATCCAGACCCATGCCGGTAGTGTTTCCAAGGCCCACATCGACGCCTTGAACGAGAAAGCGAATAAAACGGCGATTCGCAAAGCCTGCTGCATGATCATCAAGGATGCCAAAGGCACTTACGCCAGCAACCACAACACGCCCTCGCTAAGCCTTTACAGTGGCCCTCCCGGCCACGACCGGAGCAACTACCAGTTTCGCTACAGCGAACGCGGCGTCATCAATCGAGCCTTGAACAGGGACCCCGTCGGCTGGATAACCACCGGCGATTGCCTGATGAACAATCACTGGGCGGACTTCCGCGCCTGTTTCGCAGACGTGCTGACCCACGTCGGTACTTATGTGCTGCCGCATCACGGTTCCGTCCATAATCACTCGCAGGACTTCATCGACGCGATACCGGGGCAACTGGCACTCATTTGTGCCCGTCACGGCTCCGAGGACCACCCCTCGAAAACGGTGTTGAACTGCCTGTATGAAGTGGATGACCACATTCAGATAGTCAACGAATACTCGACCCGAGGCGTCAAAGAGATCGTCAGTTTCCACCACCTCGATGATTGAACGAGGGACCATCAGCCTGTGTCGGGCGGCAGCGTTGCGCAGCCGCCTGACACAGGGCACCTATGCCGCCAGCGTCTTCGCCCTTTCTTCGCGCACAACGCCCAAACGCTGTGCAACGTCCTGACCAAAAAGACAGCTTATTGGCCGGTTTCGCCTTTATTTCAATCAGCTACTTAAAGTTGGTACAGCATATGCAAACGTTTGCGAGGTCAGCCTTCGAGAGCTTTCGCCGCCAGTTCGGCCAAGCCGGGCCACTCGGGCTTCAGAACCGCACGAACAGGGATTTTCAATGCATCTACCTTCCACCCCCTCCGCGTCCCGCCACACCTTGGTTGTTTCCTTGCTACTAAGCACCGTTACAGGACTACTCAGTACTGCCACCCTGGCGCAGACCGACATCGTCGATAAGTCCGCCCAGGGCGAAGCCCTCAGCCCCGAAGCCAGCCCGCCAAAGAAAGGCCCCTACCTGTCGGACTGGTACAACCAGGACCTGACTCTGATCGGCAGCAAGGACATCAGTTTCGGCCCACAGCCGGCCGACGATATCTACCTGGAGTACGAGTACTTCGGCCGCAAGGGGCCGTTCGAGCTGTACGGCTACATCGACATCCCGAAGATCTTCAACATCGGCAACAGCCATGACAAAGGCGTGTGGGACCACGGCTCGCCGGTGTTCATGGAGCACGAGCCGCGGATCTCCATCGACTACCTGGCTGGACGCAGCCTGGCCATCGGCCCGTTCAAGGAGTGGTACGTGGCCTTCGACTGGATCTACGACCACGGCAGCAACAGCGCCAACCGTGCCAATACCCTGTACAGCGGCCTGGGCACCGACATCGACACCCATTCGCGGGTCAACCTGTCGGCCAACTTCTACGGGCGCTACCAGTGGGAAAACTACGGCGCCAGCAATGAATACTCGTGGGACGGCTACCGGGCCCAGCTCAAGTACATAGTGCCCATCGACAAGTTCAGCAACGGCGCGTCGCTGACCTATATCGGCTTCACCAACTTCGATTTCGGCTCGGACCTGCACAAGGACAACCCGGCCCGCACCGCCAACGCCACGGTATCCACCAACGTATTGCTGTATTCCTTCACCCACCTGCGGTTCACTCTGGTCGGCCGTTACTTCCACAACGGCGGCAACTGGCAGGACGGCAGCGAGCTGAATTTCGGCGATGGCGATTTCCGCGCCCGGTCCAATGGCTGGGGTTACTACGCCGGCATCGGTTACCAGTTTTAAGAGCAGCGGCGAGCCCTGAGCGGCAAGCTGCAAGTCAAGAGCCATGGAGGTTTTATGAATGTGATGACCCGTCTTTCCCTGTCGGTTGGTCTGGCTGCCGGCACTCTGCTGTCCTGCGGCGCCTGGGCAAGCGAAACGGCTGCGGCACCGATCAAACCCAAGGTGATGCTGATCACCATGTTCGCCCCCGAGGCCCAGCACTGGATCGAGCGCCTGGAGCTGAAGCAGGAAGTGCGCGTACCGGGCCTGTCGGCGGAGTATCCGGCGATACGTTGCAATACCAAGGACGTCTGCCTGCTGGTCACCGGCATGGGCCAGACCAACGCCGCGGCCTCGACCCTGGCCCTGGCGCTGTCGCCGAAATTCGATCTGCGCAAAAGCTATTTCCTGGTCGCCGGGATCGCGGGCATCAGCCCCAAATACGGGACCATCGGCACCACTGCCTGGGCCCATTACCTGGTGGAATTCGGTACCCAGTGGGAACTGGATTCGCGGGACGCGCCAAAGGACTGGCCGACCGGCTACCTGGGCATCAACACCAAGGGCCCGAACGAGAAGCCGCCGCTGGACTACAAGACCGAAGTCTTCGAACTCAACCCGAAACTCCAGGCCAAGGCCTTCGCCCTGTCGCGTCGGGTGAGCCTGAGCGAAAGCAAGGAATCGGCGGCCTGGCGCCTCAAGTACCCGGCGGCCCCGGCCAACCAGCCGCCGGTGGTGACCCAGTGCGACACGCTGGCGGGCAACACCTGGTTCTCCGGCACGCGCCTGAGCGAGCGCGCCGAGGTCTGGACCCGCCTGCTGACCGACAACAAGGGCGAGTACTGCACCACCCAGCAGGAAGACAACTCCACCTACGAGGCCCTGCTGCGCGCCAGCCGCGAAGGCCGGGTGGACGTGCAGCGGCTGGCGGTGGTCCGCGCCGGCTCCGACTTCGACCGCCCCGAACCGGGCGGCAGCGAAGTCGACAACCTGCTCAAGTACGCCGACCAGGGCGGTTTCGTCCCGGCCCTGGAAAACCTCTATCGCACCGGCAATCCGCTGGTGCAGGACATCCTGAAGAACTGGTCGGCGTGGGAGAAAGGCGTGCCGGAGGCGTAAGCGCATAACGCCTGCGACTTTGGTTATGAGGTTGTCTGGGCTGACGCCGTCGCAAGCAAGGTCCAGACACGACACAGCCCCCAACCTGTAGCCGCTGCCGCAGGCTGCGATCGACCCGAANGCCTTCGGCAGCGGCTACACAACGCCAGGCCAGCCGGCCGATTCATGCAGGTCGGCCACCCTTACGGCAGCAAAATCACCTTCTCGCCACTGCCCCGATTCACCTCGCGGTAACGCTCGACACCCTGCTCCAGCGGCGATTCGAACAACCCCTGCGGCAATGGCAACAGCCCCTCATCGAAGAACCGGCCGAACTGTTCGAGCATGGCTGCGCAGGCCTGCACGCCATACAGCAACGAGTTGATCCCGACCACCGAACCGCCCTTGCGATACAGGCCCAGGGCCGGCAGTTGCACATGGCCGTCCACCGGCGCGGCGATGATGGCGATGCGGCCGAACGGCGCCAGAGCCGCGACCGAGGCCGGCAGCCAGAAGCCGGTGGTGTCGAAGATCACCTCGGCGCCGCCGGCGAACACTTCGCTGACCTGGGCCCCGAGGTCCTCCGGCTTGTCCAGCTGCAGGGTCTGGAACCCTTGCGCCTGCAAGGCCTTGACCTGCTCCGGACGCCGCGCGGCGGCCAGCAGCCGGGCTCCACGGATCTTCGCCAGGGCCAGGGCAGCGCTGCCCACCGCCCCGCCGCCAATCACCAGCAAGCTGGTGCCGGCGCCCACTCCGCTGCGCTCCAGGGCATCCCAGGCGGTGGTGTAAGGCACGCCCAGGCTGGCGGCCTGGGCGAAGCTCAGGTGCGCCGGCTTGTGCGCCACGCCCTTGGCCGACAGCGCCACGTACTGGGCATGGGAGCCGTCCGCGTAGAACCCCAGCTCCTTGCCGGTGCCCCAGACCTCCTGCCCCACCAGCTCCCGCGGCCCGTCCACCACCACCCCGGCAAAATCCCGCCCGGGAATGCGCGGCAAGGTGGTGTAGGGAAAACGCCCGAGCACGTTCTTCACGTCGCTGGGGTTGAGGCCGGCGGCCTTGATCTGCACCAGTACCTGATCGGCCGCCGGCACCGGGGTCGGCACCTCGACGTAGCGCAGCGACGACAGATCGCCGGTCTTGGAAAATTGCAGGGCGTGCATAAGCGCCTCCATGGACAGGGATAGAAAGGATCGAAAGGCTCAGGACAACCAGTTGCTCACCAGCTGCCGGCCCATGGGCCACAGTTGTTCGCCGGCAAGCATGCCGAGCAGCCCGACCAGGGCGATGGCCGGCGGCGCCGGCGAGCGAAAGTTCAGGGCGCCATAGAGCAGGCCGACACCGAGGCCGATGGCGAGGGAGATGAGGTAATGCATGACGAACTCCGGACAGTGCGCCGCGCCTGGGCGGCGGCGATTGGGCATGCCGGGAGTGTAGGGAGCGAACACCTGCGCAACCGGCCAAGCACTTCAGGATTTCGGCCAATCTGCTGGCGGGCTGGGCCGACCTGGTTTGTTGGCGATGCAGATACTGCGGCGTGCCAGACAGGACGCTATCGCGAGCAAGCTTCGCTCCTACAGGTATGCGGCGTCCACGAAACAGAGNCGCGATGACGGTCTACCTGCCCTACCGCAGCGCCTGCCTACAGGCGGGCTTCTCCGGCCGCGTATTGCGACGGCGCCAGCCCCAGCTCGCGGCGAAACATGTCGCTGAAGCTGCCGGGGGAATACCCCAGTTCGCGGGCGATGGTGCTCACCGGCACGCCCTGGATCAGCTCGGCGGCGGCCGTGGCCAATTGCACCTGGCGGCGCCACTCGGCGAAGCCCATGCCCAGGCCGTCCTTGAACAGCCGCGCCAGGGTGCGCACGCTGGCGCCCGCCACCTCGGCATGGCGCTCAAAGGGAATGTCCAGGGAAGGCGCGGCCATCACCGCCTGGCAAAGGCTGACCAGACGCCGGTCGGAACTGTCCGGCAGCAGGATCTTCAACTGCGAGCGGCGGGCGCGCTTGAGCTCCAGCAGGGCCAGGTTCACCAGCGCATCGTAGTACTCCGGCTGCGGCGCGCCCTCATGCTCCACCAGGCGCACGATCAGTTCGCGCAGCAGGTTATCCACCTGCAGCACCTGCACCTGGCTGTCGAGGGTCGCCGCCAGGCACGGGCGTAGGTAGATATTGCGCATCTGCAGGTCGGTGACCACGCGAATCCCGTGGGGCACACCCGGCGGCAGCCACACCGCCCGCTGCGGCGGTACGACTAGAGCCTCGTTCGGCGTCTCGACCCACATCACCCCGCTCATGGCATACAGCAACTGCCCCCAGGCATGTTCGTGGGGCTCGATGAACAGGCCACGCGGATAGGTGCGCGCCAGGGGTTGCACCGGCACATCGGTGTCGCTGAGGTCGGGAGGTGCGGCAAGGGCCATGGCCGGGCATCGTCGTCGAGCAGGGGGTGCCCATGGTAACCCCGCCGATCCGCCTGGAAAACCGCGACAAAACATCCGGACAGGCAGCGCAGCGCCAGGCAATGACCCGTTCGGATGCCCGTCCGACCGCTGATACCCTTGCTCGACAATCCGAGTGAATTTTTCCCGGCCTGCGCGGGTCACTAAACCATCACAGGGAGGATTGATAGCTTTATGAACAACGCAAAACTTTTCGTCATCGAGTACAACCTGCACGGCGCGCCCAAGTCCTTCATCATCCGCTCGGAGAAGATGGACAATGCCGAGGCGTGGCACTGGGCAAGCTGTGACGCCGGTGTCGGCCGCATCGGCCGCTTTGGCCTGGAACGGGTGAAGAAGACCAGCCAGCCCCAGGCGGAAAAATTCGGTATCGAGAACGTCACCTGGCGACCTTCGACCTGATCCAACCCAGGCCTTGGGCGTAGGACGTGGTAGGCCACGGCCGTTGGATGATCGAGCCATGCCGAGCGCTGCCACCTGCAACTGGATCGACGCTCGCAAACAGGACGCTCGCCAATGGAAAGTGGAGCCCTGAGCGGCTCCACTGCTTTTCCACCCGACAACTTCAACCCGTCAGTGGTGCGCGCCCTTGGCGCAATCGCAGCCTTCGGTAGAGGCGCAGGGTTCGCCGTTGGCATGGTGGCTGGCGCAGGCCTGGCAACAGTAGTGCTTGCCGTGACGCACGATGGCATGGGCGCCGAGCTTGCAGGTGCAACCCGGACAGGCACAGGTATCGCTGGACATGGGGTGACTCCTTTGTGGTGGTCGTCGACGACGCGATGCTGGCCGCGTCTCTAGCAGTGTAGTGGCTGCCCGTCACCCCTATTGACCCCTGGTCGCGACGGCCTCAGTTCCAGCCTTCCAGGCGCAAGGTCGCGCGCACCAGGCGCTGTTCTTCGTTTTCGATTTCCCGCAGGTTGTCGCAGAGGCCCTGGATATGCGCGATGGCGGCCTTGCGCGCCTGTTCCGGCAGGCGCCCGGTGACGGCGTTGTAGAGCCGCGCGTGCTGACGGTCGATCTGGCGTTTCTGCGCCTGGCGGTGGTAGAGGTTGTTGACCGAGGCGAATACCGAGTTGAGCAGCAGGTCGGTCAGCGAACGCAGGGTCTGCACCAGCACCGGGTTGTGCGAGGCCTCGCAGATCGCCAGGTGGAAGGCGTGATCCAGCCGCGCATGGGCCGAGGCATCGAGCTCCTGGCCGTGGGCATCCAGCAGCGCCTGATAGGCGCGGCCGATCAGCACGAAATCGGCCTCGGTGCCGCGCAACGCCGCCAGCCGCGCCGACTCGCCTTCCAGCAGGCTGCGCACTTCGAACAGGTCGTAGAGGGTGCGCGGCTGGGAACTGAACAGATGCATCAAGGCCGAGGTCGCGCCCTGCCCCGACAACTGGGCGACAAAGGAGCCCTTGCCCTGTTCGGTTTCGATGATGCCCCGAGCCCGCAGCAGTTTCAGGCCTTCGCGCAACGCCGTGCGCGACACCCCGAGTTTTTCCGTGAGGCGCCGCTCCGAAGGCAGCAGCTGACCGGTCTTCAGCACACCGTCGACGATCAGCCGTTCGATGCGCTCACAGACCACATCCGCCACCTGGTGCCGGGTCGAATCCTTGCTGTGCATGCGTCCTCCACTGGTATGACCAGCTGCGAAGAAAAAACCCGATCAAACGGATCACTAGGCCATCCTGCTGATATGCCTGGTTTTTTATAAAAAACCCGGCATCCGCGGCAAAACAAACTGGTTCGACCAGTCCCCGGCCCCGTGGACAGTAAGGCCAGCCGGGCCAATGATGCAACTGAGCGGCCCGCCCCCTGCCGACCGCCAAATAAAAACAACTCAGGGTCGTTAGCCACCCATGAATATCCTCTACGACGAACGCATCGACGGCGCGCTGCCCCCCGTCGACAAAACGGCACTGCTCGAAGTGTTGCGCCAGCGCCTGCCCGACCTGGACCTCCTGCACCAGAGCGAAGACCTCAAACCCTACGAATGCGACGGCCTTTCGGCCTACCGCACCACGCCGATGCTGGTGGCCCTGCCGCGACATATCGAGCAGGTGCAGGAACTGCTGCGGATCTGCCATGAGCGCCGCGTGCCGGTGGTCGCCCGGGGTGCCGGTACCGGCCTGTCCGGCGGCGCCCTGCCCCTGGAACAAGGGGTGCTGCTGGTGATGGCGCGCTTCAACCAGATCCTGCATATCGACCCCGCCGCCCGCACCGCGCGGGTCCAGCCCGGAGTGCGCAACCTGGCGATCTCCCAGGCCGCCGCGCCGTTCGGCCTCTATTACGCCCCCGACCCGTCCTCGCAGATCGCCTGTTCCATCGGTGGCAACGTCGCGGAAAACGCCGGCGGCGTGCACTGCCTGAAATACGGTCTGACCGTACACAACCTGCTCAAGGTGGAGATCCTCAGCGTCGAAGGCGAACGCCTGACCCTGGGCAGCGACGCCCTGGACGCCCCCGGTTTCGACCTGCTGGCGCTGTTCACCGGCTCCGAAGGCCTGCTGGGGATCATCACCGAAGTCACGGTCAAGCTGCTGCCCAAGCCGCAGCTGGCCAAGGTGCTGCTGGCGGCCTTCGACTCGGTGGAAAAAGCCGGCCGCGCGGTGGCCGATATCATCGCCGCCGGCATCATCCCCGGCGGCCTGGAGATGATGGACAACCTGGCGATCCGCGCCGCCGAAGACTTCATTCACGCCGGCTACCCGGTGGACGCCGAGGCCATCCTGCTGTGCGAGCTGGACGGCGTCGAAGCCGACGTCCACGACGACTGCGATCGGGTCCGCGCGGTGCTCGAACGGGCCGGCGCCACCGAGGTCCGCCAGGCCCGGGACGAAGCCGAACGGGTGCGTTTCTGGGCCGGGCGCAAGAACGCCTTCCCGGCGGTCGGTCGCCTGTCGCCGGACTATTACTGCATGGACGGCACCATTCCGCGCCGCGAACTGCCGGGGGTGCTCAAGGCCATCGCCGCGTTGTCCGCCGAATACCAGTTGCGGGTGGCCAATGTGTTCCATGCCGGCGACGGCAACATGCACCCGCTGATTCTGTTCGACGCCAACCAGCCCGGCGAACTGGACCGCGCCGAAGCCCTGGGCGGCAAGATCCTCGAGCTGTGTGTCGCGGTCGGCGGCAGCATCACCGGCGAGCACGGGGTCGGCCGGGAGAAAATCAACCAGATGTGCGCCCAGTTCAACAGCGACGAGCTGACCCTGTTCCACGCGGTCAAGGCGGCCTTCGACCCCGGCGGCCTGCTCAACCCCGGCAAGAACATCCCGACCCTGCACCGCTGCGCCGAATTCGGCGCCATGCACGTGCACGCCGGGCAACTGCCCTTCCCCGAGCTGGAGCGTTTCTGATGACGGCACACGCGGACAACGACGCCAGCGACGCACTGCTGGAACAGGTCGGGCAGGCGCTGGCTGGCAACACCCCGCTGCTGATCCAGGGCGGCAACAGCAAGGCCTTTCTCGGCCGCACGACTGCCGGCGAGGTGCTCGACACCCGCGCCCATCGCGGCATCCTCAGCTACGACCCGACCGAGCTGGTGGTGACGGTCCGCGCCGGCACGCCGCTTGCGGAACTGCTGGCCGCGCTGGACGCCGCCGGGCAGATGCTGGCCTGCGAGCCGCCGGCCTTCGGCGACGGTGCCACCGTCGGCGGCATGGTCGCCAGCGGCTTGTCCGGCCCACGGCGGCCCTGGGCCGGTTCGGTACGTGACTTCGTACTTGGCAGCCGGGTGATCACCGGCACCGGCAAGCTCCTGCGCTTTGGCGGCGAGGTGATGAAAAACGTTGCCGGCTACGACCTCTCGCGCCTGCTGGTGGGCAGCTACGGTTGCCTCGGGGTGCTCACCGAGGTGTCGCTCAAGGTCCTGCCGAAACCCCGCCAGTGCCTCAGCCTGAGCCTGGAAATGGACAGCGCCAAGGCCCTGGCCCGGCTCGCTGACTGGGGCCAGCAGCCGCTGCCCATCAGCGCCGCCAGCCACGACGGCCAGCGCCTGCACCTGCGCCTGGAAGGCGGCGAAGGTTCGGTGGCCGCGGCCCGCGACCGCCTCGGCGGCGAGCCCTTGGCCGCTGATTATTGGGCCAATCTCAATGAGCAACAGTTGGAATTCTTCGACGAAGGCCTGCCACTGTGGCGCCTGTCGCTGCCCAATAACACCGGCCCCCTGGAGCTGCCCGGCCAGCAGTTGATCGGCCAGCAGTTAATAGATTGGGCCGGCGCCCAGCGCTGGCTGAAATCCGCGGCGCCCGCGGAGCGTATCCGCAGCCTGGTCGAGCGCGTCGGCGGCCACGCCACCTGCTATAGCCATGGCCTGGTGGACAGCCCGTTCCAGCCGCTGCCGGCGGTGCTGCTGCGCTACCACCGCCAGCTCAAGGCGCAACTGGACCCGCAAGGGATCTTCAACCCCGGCCGGCTCTACGCCGAGCTCTGAACGGAGACCCGAAGCATGCAAACCACCCTGAGCGAACAGGCGCGCCAGTTGCCCCGCGCCGCGGAGGCCGAGAGCATCCTGCGCACCTGTGTGCATTGCGGTTTCTGCAACGCCACCTGCCCCACCTATCAACTGCTGGGGGACGAACTGGACGGACCGCGGGGGCGCATCTACCTGATCAAGCAGGTGCTGGAAGGCCATGAAGCCACGGCCAAGACCCAGCTGCATCTGGACCGCTGCCTGTCGTGCCGCAACTGCGAAACCACCTGCCCGTCCGGGGTGGACTACCACAACCTGCTGGACATCGGCCGCGCGGTCGTCGATGCCGCCGTCCCTCGCCCCCTCGGCCAGCGCCTGCTGCGCCAGGGCCTGCGCGCCCTGGCGCCGAACCCGGCACTGTTCAAGGCGCTGATCGGCACCGGCGCCACCTTGCGCCCCTGGCTGCCCGAGGCCGTGCAGGGCAAGCTGCCGCGCCAGGTCCAGCCGGCCAAGGCGCGTCCGACCACGGCCCACGCGCGGCGTGTCTTGCTGCTGGAAGGTTGCGTGCAGGCGAGCCTGTCGCCCAACACCAACGCGGCGACGGCGCGGGTCCTCGACCGCCTGGGCATCGCCGTGGAGCCGGTGGCCGAGGCTGGCTGCTGTGGCGCCGTGGATTACCACCTGGATGCCCAGGACGCCGGCCTGGAACGGGCCCGGCGCAATATCGACGCCTGGTGGCCGCACCTGGAAAACGGCGCCGAAGCCCTGGTGCAGACCGCCAGCGGTTGCGGCGCCTTTATCAAGGATTACGGCCACCTGCTGGCCCACGACCCACGGTATGCCGCCCGCGCCGAGCGGGTCAGCACCTTGGCCCGGGACCTGGTGGAAGTGCTGCGCGACGAACCCCTGGAACAGCTGCTCGCCCACAGCGACCAGCGCCTGGCCTTCCACTGCCCCTGTAGCCTGCAGCACGGGCAGAAACTCGGCGGCGCGGTGGAGGCGGTGCTCAAGCGCCTGGGTTTCGAACTCACCGAGGTGCCCGACAGCCACCTATGCTGTGGTTCGGCGGGCACCTACTCGCTGACCCAGCCCGAGCTGGCGCGACAACTGCGGGACAACAAGCTCAACGCCCTGGAAAGCGGCCGGCCCGAGGTCATAGTCACCGCCAATATCGGCTGCCAGACCCACCTCGACGGCGCCGGGCGCACCCCGGTGCGGCACTGGATCGAACTGGTCGAGGCCGCCCTGCCGCCCCTGGATTCTTCCCCTCAACCAGTTACCCCCTGAAAGGAGCACGCCATGCACAGCAAAGCCATCCTGGGTCATCGCGAAGTCCAGCGCATTCTTATCGCCGCGCGGGATGAAGCCGAGCGCAACCAGTGGCCGGTGAGCATCGCCATCGTCGACGACGGCGGCCACCCGCTGGCCCTCGAACGCCTGGACGGCGCCTCGCCGATCAGCGCCTATATAGCCATGGAAAAGGCCCGTACCGCGGCCCTCGGGCGCCGTGAGTCCAAGGGTTATGAAGAGATGGTCAACGGCGGACGCACCGCGTTTCTCTCGGCGCCGCTGCTGACTTCGCTGGAAGGTGGCGTGCCCGTGGTGTTCGACGGCCAGGTGATCGGCGCCGTCGGCGTGTCCGGGGTCAAGTCCGGGGAAGATGCCCAGGTGGCGCTGTTCGCCGCCCAGGCCTTGGAGTGACGCCTGCCCCCATCAGGCCTGCCGGGCGTTGCTGCGGTACATGAACAGCAGCGCCAGGGCCAGGCAGGCCATGGCCAGGATCCGGCTGCCGGACAGATCGATGGCCGGGTTGCCCAGCCAGCCGAAGTTGTCGATCAGCATGCCCATGCCCAACTGGCCGAGGATCACCGCCACGGTCGCCACCGCCGTGCCGACCCGCGGCACCGCGCCCACCATGACCATCATGTAGACCACACCGAACAACGCCCCGGTCAGCTGCCACTTGGGCACGTCCAGCAGGCTCATGCTCTGGGCCGGCTCGAAAAACAGGATCAGCAGCGCGGTACTGATCGCCCCCACGACGAAGGTCAGCAGGCTGCTGCGCAGCACCCCGACCCTTTCCCCCAGGCGGCCGTTGATGGCCGCCTGCACGCTCAACACCGCGCCAGCGGCCACCACCAGGATCAACAACAGAATCAGGTTCATGTTCAACCTCGGGCAATCAGGACAAGGGCGACAACGATCAAGACCAGGGCAATCCAGCGTTCGCCATCGACCCGTTTGCGGGCGCTGCCGAACCAACCGAAATGGTCGATCAGCACACTCTTGCCGACCTGGCCGGAGAGGATCGCAATCATGGTCATGGCGATGCCGATATGAGGCGTGGCCAGGGTCAGCACCACCACGTACATCGGCCCGAGAAAACCGCCGATCAATTGCCAGCGCGGCAGCTCGGCCAGGGCCGGGCCTTTCTGCGGACCACTGAACAGCAACAGCAGGAACAGGATCGCCGAGCCGACCGCGAAAATGCTCAGGGTCGCCCACAGGTGGCCGACCTGCGCGCCCAGCGGACCGAGCAGCCCGGCTTCGACCGACAGGCCCATGCCGGCAAGGATCACCAGGGGCAGCAGCAACAGGCGCAAGCCCGGCCGGGGCCGCGTTTCGACCTGGGCCGGCGCCGTGCGCGCACTATCGAGGGAGGATGTTTGCATGACAAACCTACATCAGGGATGGAAAGGATGGCGTGCATTATCGGTTGCCGATGTTTTGCGATAAATGGGAGCATCCCGACAACACCTTTGCGCAATACGCACAGCAAGGACTCAGCATGCAAGGCTTCAACGAACTGGGCTTCAAGGCCCTGCGCCTGTTCGTGGCGGTGCTCGACCACGGCAGTTTCTCCGAGGTCGCACGCCGCGAAGGGCTGGCGCCGTCCTCGATCTCGCGGCAGATCCAGCTCATGGAACAGGCCCTGAGCCAGCAACTGCTGTATCGCCACACCCGGGCGGTCAGTCCCACCGAAGCCGGGCGTCTGTTCGGTCATTACGCGCGCCAGGTGCTGGCGCAATGGGAAGAAGCCGAGCAGGCGTTGCGGGAACAGGAAAGCGAGCCCAGCGGGCTGGTACGGATCAATGCGCCGGTGGTGTTCGGTCAGCGTCACCTGTCGCCCTGGCTGGGCGAGTTGTACCGGCGCTATCCGAAGCTGCAACTGGATATCCAGCAAACCGACAACTTTATCGACCCGCTACAGGAAGGCGCCGACCTGCTGTTCCGCATCGGCACCCTGGCCGACTCCGGCATGCAGGCGCGCATCTTCGCGTCACAGCGCTACCAGGTGGCGGCCAGCCCGGCCTATCTGGCCGAGCACGGCACCCCGCAGCATCCCGAGCAACTGGCCGATCACCAGTGCCTGGCCTACAAGGGCGAGAGCGGCCAGCAGCGCTGGTTTTTCCGCAAGGGCAAGCGCGACTGGGTGCCCTACAACGTCAAGGGCCCCCTCACCAGCAACCACGCCGATACCCTGACCCAGGCCGCCGAACAGGGCCTGGGGCTGGTGATGTTTCCATCCTGGCTGATGCTTGGCGAGGCCTTGGACCAGGGGCGGCTGGTGCCTTTGTTCGAGGACTACCAGGTGTCTATCGGCCTCGAGCCGCAACAGATCGCCGCCCTCTGGCCCGGCAGCCGGCGCCTGTCGGTGAAGGTCAGGACAGTGATCGATTTCTTCGTCGAGAAGTTCGGGCCGGTGCCCTATTGGGATAGGTGAAGGACGGCTTCACACCACCAGTTGCGCAATCAGCCAGGCGTTGGCGCCGCTGATAACGGCGAACAGGCTCCAGGCGAGGACGCGGGTCGGCCAGCGGTTGACGAACACGCCCATCAACTGCGGGTCGCTGGTCATGCGGATCAGTGGGTAGAGGGCGAACGGCAGTTGCAGGCTGAGCACCACCTGGCTCAGCACCAGCAACTGGCCGACCGCGCCGTCGCCCAGCAGCCACACGCCGACGAAGGCCGGCACCAGCGCCAGGCCGCGGGTGATCAGGCGGCGCTGCCAGCACGGCAAGCGCAGGTTGAGGTAGCCCTCCATGATCACCTGGCCGGCGATGGTGCCGGTGAAGGTCGAACTCTGCCCCGACGCCAGCAAGGCCACGCCGAACAGCACGCTGGCCAGGGCCCCGCCCACCAGCGGATCGAGCAGGTGATAGGCGTCCTGCAGCTCCACCACCTCGGTGTGCCCGGTGCCATGGAAGGCCGCGGCGGCGAGGATCAGGATCGCCGCGTTGACCAGCAGCGCCAGCGCCAGGGAACCGATGGTATCGATGCGCGCCAGCTTGATCGCATCGCGCCGGCTGGCCTCATCCTGGCCCACCAGGCGGGTCTGCACGATGGAGGTGTGCAGGTAGAGGTTATGGGGCATCACGGTGGCGCCGAGGATGCCGATCGCCAGGTACAGCGGCGCCGCCTCACTGATCGCCGCCAGCGATGGCGTGAAGCCGCGCGCCACGTCCGGCCAGTAAGGTTTGATCAACAGCAGCTCGACGAAAAAACACAGGCCGATGGTGCCCACCAGCACCAGCATGATCGCCTCCAGGCGGCGGAAGCCGCGGTTCTGCAAGGCGAGAATCAACAGGGTGTCGAAGGCGGTGATGACAATCCCGGTGGTCAGCGAGACCCCGAGCAACAGGTGGAACGCCAAGGCGCAGCCCAGGACCTCGGCAAGGTCGGTGGCGATGATCGAGACCTCCGCCAGCAGCCACTGGGTGCGCGCCGTGCGGGTGCTGTAGCGCTGCCGGCAAAGCTGCGCCAGGTCGCGCCCGGTGGCGATGCCCAGGCGCGAGCACAGGCACTGCACGGCCATGCCCGCGAGGCTCGCCAGCAGCACCACGAACAGCAGGTTGTAGCCATAACGCGAGCCGGCCTCGATGGCGGTGGCCCAGTTGCCCGGGTCCATGTAGCCGATGGAAATCAGCAGGCCGGGGCCGGCGAAACGCAGGATGCGTTTGAACAACGGCGCCTTGGGATCGACAACGATGGTGCCGGCGACTTCCGGCGGGCAGAAGGGTGCGGTACCGACTTTGGGTAGAGTGAATTTCACGCGGGCATCCGGAAGGCTGGAACGGTGGCCCAGCTTAGAGGTTTCAGCGAACCGGCCCAAGCCTTTGCAGCCTCACCGATCCCTGGCATCTGTAGGAGCGAAGCTTGCTCGCGATAGCGGTGCGTCAGTCACCACAACAGCTGAGCCAGCCCCCTTTCCCCCCCCCCCGCACCGCCCAGCCACTCCTACAGCACCAGCATTTTCAGGCATGATGCCGAGCAGCCATCCGCGGAGCAGCGCCATGAACACTCCAGCCCAACCCACTGTCGCCCTGGCGATGCGTTCGTATTCCGGGCAGGTCGAGCTGCACCATCACGATTTTCCGCAGATAGTGCTGCCGCAGTCGGGGGCGATGGAGATCGAAGTGGACGGCCGTGGCGGCAAGGTCGACGCCAGCCAGGGCGTGCTGATTGCGCCGGGCGCCCGGCATAGCTTCCTGGCCGAGCGCCGTAACACCTTTCTGGTGCTCGACCTGGATAGCTCCGGCAACGAGCCGTCTCTGGCCGATACCCGCTTCTTCGCCATCGACCCGCAGATCCGCCACCTGCTCGGCTACGCCAGCCACAGCGGCGCCTCGCTCAGCGCTTGCAGCCAGGTCGCCAGCGCCTGGAGCGCCCTGCCGCTGGCCTGCCTCGCCCGCCCGACGCCAAGCGCGCCGCAGCGCCAGGCGCTGGCGCGGGCCCTGGCCCATATCGAGCAGCACCTGGGCAGCCCGCTGAGCGCCCGCGCCATCGCCCAGGCCGCGGGGGTCAGCGAGCGCAGCCTGTACCTGCTGTTCGAACGGGACATGTACTGCACGCCCTTCGCCTATATCTCGACCCTGCGCCTGGACCGCGCCATCGACCTGCTCGGCCGCACCCTGCTGCCCATCAGCGAGATCGCCCAGCGGGTCGGCTACGCCGATCAGAGCGCCCTGACCCACGCCCTGAAGAAGGCGCGCAACCAGACCCCGGCCGCCCTGCGCAAGGCCGCTCGCGACGCCCAGGCGCAGGCTGCGACAAGACTTCGGCAGGCCTGATCAATACCACCGTCGCGGCGACTTCTATGCTGGCCACACCGCCCTTGCCTCGGTGTGCCTATGACCGCCATCCATTCAACCCGCCTCGCCCCCTCCCGCAGCGGGGCCGCCACCGCCATCGGCGTGATCGCGGTGTTTCTCTGGTCGTGTCTGGCGCTGCTGACCACCCTCACCGCCGGCATTCCCCCCTTCCAGTTGCTGGCCCTGAGCTTCGCCGTGGCCTGCGGCGCCAGCCTGGTGCTGCTGGGCTTGCGGGGGCGCGCCGGCTTTCGTGGCTGGCGCCAGCCCTGGCCGGTGTGGACCCTGGGGTTCGGCGGGATCTTTGCCTACCACGCGCTGTATTTCTTTGCCCTGAAAGCCGCGCCGGCCGCCGAGGCCAGCCTGATCGCCTACCTCTGGCCGTTGCTGATCGTATTGCTGGCGGCCCGGGCCGGCGGCGAACCGCTGCGCGGCCGGCAACTGACCGGCGCCTTGCTGGGGCTGGCCGGCACCGCGCTCATCATGCAGCAGCGTGCTTCCAGCCAGGTCGGCGCGATGCCGATCGCGGGTTACCTGGCGGCATTCGGCTGCGCCCTGGTGTGGTCCGGCTACTCGGTGCTCAACCGCCGCTTCAGCAGCGTGCCCAGCAGCCTGATCGGCGGCATCTGCGGGCTGGTGGCGGTGGCCGGGCTGCTCTGCCACCTGATGTTCGAAAGCCCGGTGCAACCGGACCTCAAGCAATGGCTGGCGATCCTCGGCCTGGGGCTGGGCCCGGTCGGCCTGGCCTTCTTCGCCTGGGACCACGCCACCAAACACGGCAACCTGGCCACGCTCGGCGCGCTGTCGTACCTGGCGCCGTTGATCTCCACCCTGCTGCTGATCGTCATCGGGCAAAGCCCGGCCAGTGTGTGGCTGCTGGTGCCGGCGCTGCTGATCATCGCCGGGGCGGTGTTGGCGACTTCGGGAGCCCGTTCCGCCCAGGGTTGACCAGCGAAAACCCTCACGCCCGATAAGCACCGCGAAGGCCGCTCCAGCGCCCTTTTATCCGAAATTTCGCGCCACCGAATATCCCGCTGGAGTGCCCCGCGACAGCCGTGGGAAGATGCGCGCCCCTACGCGCTCACTCTGGAGAATCTGCATGTCCCTGTTCGGTAAACACGCCGCGGTCCTGGTCCTGGCGGCGCTGGCCGGTTTCAGCGCCCTGGACGTGTCCGCGGCCCAGCCGACGAACAACAAGGCCAAGGTCGAGACCGTCTCGATGCTCGGCGGCAAGTTCAAGTTCAGCCTGCCCAAGGGGTTCATCGCCAACCCGCTGCCGGCCGGCGACGAAGCCAGCGGCACCGCCGGCGCCACCGGCACCATGTACACCAACGCCAGTACCAAGACCGTGGTCATCGCCGCGGAAAACCTGATCCCCGATGCGGTGCAGGCCAAGGACAACGACGCGCAGTTCCTCGACAGCGCGGTGTCGGGCTTCCTCTCGCAACAGGCGGCGGCCCTGCCGGACTTCAGCAAGCAGAGCGAAAAAAGCATGACCCGCGGCGGCCTCGGCCTGCGCCAGATCGACAGCACCGCGACCCAGGGTGGCGGCATGACCCAGAGCTCCACCCTGCTGGCCGGCTCCGGCAGCCGCATGGCGGTGGTACAGGTGATTTCGCGGATCAACGACAAGGCCAATCACGACAAGCTGGTCAGCCAGATCGTCGGCAAGTAAGCCGACAAACCCGTAGCGACAACAGCCGCTACAGGCTCACCTGCTTCAGGGGTTGAGGCTGAGCAACCAGCGGTTCAGGTCCTGGAGCTCGGTGTCGCTGATGCTATGGCCGATGCCTGGGTAAGCATGGAACTGCGGAGCCAGGCCCAGCCCGCGCAACAGGCTGGCGGCCTCGGAACCGTCGCTGTAAGGCAAGCGCATATCCGCGGTGCCATGGGCGATGAAAATCGCCAGCCGCTCCAGGCCCGCGCCGCTCTTGAGCTGCGAGCGCAACACCGGCAGGATCTTTCCGCTCAGCGCCGCAATCCCACGGACCGCCTGGGGATGGCGCAGGCCCAGTTCGTAGGACATGATCGCGCCCTGGCTGAAGCCCACCAGGAACACCCGGTCGGCGCGGGTGTGGTACTTGGCGATCGCCTGCCCCACGAACTCGTCGATCAGCTTGGCGCTGTCGGCCAGCTCGGCGGTCACCCCGTCATAAGCCCCTTCGCCCTGCTTGTGAAACCACTGGTAACTGCCCTCTTCCACAGTTTGCGGCGCCCGTACCGAAAGGTAGGTGTAATCCGCCGGCAACCCGTCCTTGAGGCCGAACAGGTCCTCTTCGTTGCTGCCGTAGCCGTGGAGAAAAATCACCAGGGGCCGGTCGCGGGAATCGGCCGGGGCCTGTTCCAGATAGAGCAGCGGCAGGTCGTCGTGCAGTGCGCCTTGGGCCTGGACGGAGGCGGACACGCACAGCAGCAACAGGGCCAGGAACTTGAACATGGGATGTCCTTCTGGGTGACACCGGGGAAAGCGCCCGTTGCCTGGTTGTTTTGGCCGCGTAGCGGCCATCGCGAGCAAGCTCGCTCCTACAGGGGGTCGTCAGGGCCGGCTTCAATCGTTGGTCAGCTTGCCGCTGCGGATCGGCTGACGGCCGGCGACCTTGGCCTGCCAGATGCCCGGCTCGGTGTAGCGGCTGCGGTCCAGGGCGAACAGCACGCCGCTGGTGGCGGCGCGCACCACAGTGACGATGTCGTTCAGCGGGTCGACCACCTCGAAGATCGCATCGCCCCGCTCCACCCATTCGCCGGCTTCGCGCAGGAAGCTGACCACCCCATGGTGCGGGGCGAACAGGTATTGGGTGCCTTCGAACGGCATGCCCTCGCAACAGACGTCCGGGGTGGCCGGCCATTGGCCGTCGATAAAACCCTGCTCGGCAAGAAAACCGAGGATCGCTTCGCAGTTGGCCTGGGCCTGTTCGACCCGGGTGTCGCCCATGCTGCCCAGCTCCAGGGTGGTGGCGAGGTTGGCCGCGGGAATGGCCGCCCGCGGGAAGTCACGGGCCAGACGCAGCCAGGGCGTGGAGCAGGATTCGTCGAACGAGCTGCCGCCGGAGTCTTCACAGAGCAGCGCCACGCCGGCCTTCAGGCGCGCAGCAAGGGACTGCCACTGCGGCCAGTGCTGGGGCAAGGCATACAGATGGATCGCCGCTTCGAAATCGCAGTGCAGGTCGAGGGTGATATCGGCGTCGCAGGCATGGCGCAGCAGCAGGCGTTGCAGGGCCTGGAGTTGTGAGGTCGGGGCCGGCAGACCGTCGAGGACTTCGCCCATGGTCTGGCGGATCAAGGCGACGTTGGCCGCCGCATCGCTGCCCAGGCGGTCACCGATCAGGTCGCCCACCGGGCCGCTGAGTTCGACGAAGGCGCGGTTGAAATTCTTCCCGCTGCCACTTTCAAAACGCCCCAGGTGGCTGCTTTGCAGGTGTTGGTCGAGGCCGATGGGGTTGGCCACCGGCACCAGCTCGATCACGCCCTTGAGCTGCCCCTGGGCTTCCAGTTCGCTCAGGCGTTTTTTCAGTTCCCAGGCGGTGCGCATGCCCGGCAGCTCGTCGGCGTGCAGGCTGGCCTGGATATAGACCTTGCGGCTGCCGCTGCCAAAACGGAACACGCTGAGCTGGCGCTGGGTGCCCAGGTGGCTCCAGGGCAAGGAATGGTCGATGCGTTGCATGAAGGGCTCCGGAAGAAAAATGGAGTTCGGCGGGGGCCGTAGCCTGAGGCATTTGCGCGGCCGTGAAAAGGTCGTCGTCCGATGCCAGGTGGCGCGAGCTTCCTGTAGCCGCTGCCGTAGGCTGCGATCGGTCTGGGCCGCATTCGGAGTACGGCCGTGACGCCCTCAAGATCGCTGAAGGTCCTGCGGACCTTGGCGCAGCCTGCGGCAGCGGCTACAGGGGATCGCCCTGCTCCTGTCCGGGCCGGCAAATCGCGCCCACAAAAAAGGCGGCGCCGTCTTCACGGTAGCCGCCTTTTTCAGCCCGGCGAATTACTCGCCGTACACGTCGAACTTGAAGTACTTGTCCTGCACGGCCTTGTACTTGCCGTTGGCGCGGATTTCAGTGATGGCGGTGTTGAATTTCTCGGCCAGGGCGGTATCGCCCTTGCGCACGGCGATGCCGGCGCCGCCACCGAAGTATTTCGGATCGTTGTACTCGGGACCGACGAAGGCGAAGCCCTTGCCGGCGTCGGTTTTCAGGAAGCCGTCGTCGAGGTTGACCGAGTCGGCCAGCAGCGCGTCGATGCGACCGGAAACCATGTCCAGGTTGGCTTCCTGCTGGGAGCCGTAACGCACCAGGTTGATCCCGGCCGGCACCAGCACTTCGGTGGCGAAACGGTCATGGGTACTGGCGCGCAGCACGCCGACTTTCTTGCCCTTGAGTTCGGTCAGCGGGTCCTTGACCTCGGTGCCTTCCTTCATCACGAAGCGCGCCGGGGTGTGGTAGTACTTGATGGTGAAGTCGACGTTCTTCTTGCGGTCGTCGGTGATGGTCATGGACGACAGGATGGCGTCGATCTTGCGCACCTTCAGCGCCGGGATCAGGCCGTCGAACTCCTGCTCGACCCAGGTGCATTTGACTTTCATCTGCTCGCACAGCGCATCGCCGATATCCACGTCGAAACCGGTGAGCTTGCCGTCGGGGGTTTTCATCGAGAATGGCGGGTAGCCGGCTTCGATACCGATGCGGATCGGCTTGGCATCGTCAGCCACGGCGGTCAGGGACAACATGGACAGTGCCAGGGCACCGAACATCACAAGCTTCTTCATTTATAACTCCCGTAGACGGAGGCTTTTATTGGCAGAAAGGTTCGATTGGGGGAAATCGAAGTGGCCAGCAGTCTAGAGCGGCGCCCGGGAGGCAAATTGTGTTTATGCGACAAATACTTATAGAAATTCCACAGTCGGTTCAGGACTGCTCCCTGGCAGTGCAATGACCTTGGAAAACACCCCCGATCCATGCAGGTTCACCGATTTTCGCGCCCGCCTTGCGACCCGTCAGTCGCCCTGAAAACGTCCCGGACGACGCCATTCATCCGGGACACGCCTGCGAAGCGCGGCGGGATTCCACCCAAAGCGAATTCAGTCTTCGCCAGCCGCCACAATCCCTGTAGCCGCTGGCGCAGCCTGCGCAAGGCCCGCAGGGCCTCCAACGATCTGGAAGCCCCCACGAAAACCTCTAGCAAGCACACTCCACGACCACACCCGCCGGCCGCTCAAGCTCCACGCTGAGCTTGAAGCCTTCATCCAGCCAACCAGTCACGCCGCCAATCATCTCCTTTACCGGGTAACCCAGGGCCGCCAGCCTGACCGCGGCCTTGTTGGCGCCATTACAGTGCGGGCCGGCGCAATAGACCACGAACAGGGTGTCCCGGGAGTAGCCCGCCAGGCGTTCGGCGTTGATCAGGCGTCCGGGCAGGTTGATCGCCCCCGGCACATGGCCGCGCTCGAAGGCCAGGGGGCCACGCACGTCCAGCAGGACGAAATCCACCTCCCCGGCTTCCTGGCTGCCGAAGACATCGGAACAGTCGGTCTCGAAAGTCAGGCGGTTGGAGAAATGCATCAGGGCGATGGCCGAGGGGGCGGCGGGAATATCACGAACCAGGCTGGTCATTGCAGCGTCTCCAGAACGACAGTGGGTGTGACAGGACTTTATCGACCCGGCCGACGCCGCTACAGTGGCGCACAAGACACTGACTGGTAACTTTCCGCCAAATGCACAACGCCCCCGGTTTAGTCGCGATCCTGGCCTACAACGGCCTCTGCACCTTCGAGTTCGGCATCGCCGTGGAGATCTTCGGCCTGGCCCGCCCGGAGTTCGATTTTCCCTGGTACGAACATCGCATAGTCGCCGTCGAGCCCGGGCCGTTGCGGGCCATGGGCGGTATCCAGGTGCTGGCCGATGGCGGCATGGAGCTGCTGGAGCAGGCGCGGACCATCGTCATCCCCGGCTGGCGCAGCCGCAACGAGCCACTGCCGCCCGGGCTGAGCGAGGCCCTGGTGCGCGCCCATGAACGCGGCGCGCGGCTGCTGTCGATCTGCTCCGGAGTGTTCGCCCTGGCGGCCACCGGGCTGCTGGACGGCCGGGGCGCCACCACCCACTGGCAATACACCGATGAACTGGCCGAGCGCTTTCCCGCCATCCTGGTGGACCCGGACGTGCTTTATGTCGATTCGGGACAGATCATCACCTCGGCCGGCAGCGCCGCCGGGATCGATGCCTGCCTGCACCTGGTGAGCCGCGACTTCGGCACCCACATCACCAACTCAGTGGCGCGGCGCCTGGTGATGTCGCCGCAGCGCACCGGCGGCCAGGCGCAGTTCATTCCCGCGCCGGTCAGCCGCACGCCGCGCAACGACCTGTCGCGGGTCATGCAATGGGCCCGCGAACGCTTGCATGAACCGCTGGAAGTGCGGGACCTGGCCAGCCAGGCGTTGATGAGCGAGCGCACCTTCCTGCGGCGCTTCAACCAGGCCACCGGCGTCTCGCCCAAGGCCTGGCTGCAGCACGAACGCCTGGCCCGGGCGCGGGAGTTGCTGGAGAGCGGCAGCGAGCACACCGAGACCATCGCCCTGCGCTGCGGCTACCGTTCTGTGGAGAGTTTTCGCGTGGCCTTTCGCAGCGTGGTGGGCCTGCCGCCGTCGACGTATCGCGAGCGGTTCGGGCGTGGGGAGAAGGTGGTCGCCGATTGATACAGCGACCGAGAGGACGTTATCGCGGGCAAGCCTCGCTCCTACGCAAGCATGTTTCGTTGGCGTGACTGAAGAGCTGCTTCTGTAGGAGCGAGCGGGCGGCGATCCGACTTGCCCGCGAAAGGGCCGGCCCAGCCCTCCTCAATCCTCCGGCTTGCGCAACAGATAGGTGTCCATGATCCAGCCATTGGCCTGCCGCGCCGCCTTGCGCACTTGCTGGATCTGCCCCGCGACATCCTTGAGCCGGCCGGCGATCAGGATTTCCTCCGGCGTGCCGAGGTAGGCGCCCCAGTAGATTTCCAGGTCCTGGTCCGCCACCTGGCGATAGGAATCCTCGGCGTCGAGCATCACCACCAGGCTGTCGGCGTCGCTCACCTGCCCCGCCGCCAGCCGGCGGCCGGTGGTGATCTCGACCGAGCGGCCGATGCGGTTCAACGGCACCTTGTGCTGCGCCGCCAGGGCCTGGACGCTGGTGATGCCGGGGATCACCTCGAACTCGAACGCACAGCGGCCGCTGGCCAGGATCGCCTGCAGGATGCGGATGGTGCTGTCGTACAGCGCCGGATCGCCCCAGGCCAGGAAGGCCCCGGTCTCGCCGTCCGCCAGTTCCTCGTCGATCAGCCGCTCGAAGGTGCGCTGCTTGTCGCGGTTCAGCTCGGCGACGCTGGCCCGGTAATCCACCTCGGCGCCCCGCTGTCGCTCCGGGCTTTGCGCTTCGACAAAACGGTAGCCGGGCTGCTCGATGTAGCGTTCGCAGATTTCCCGGCGCAGGTCGATCAGCATGTCCTTGCTCTGGCCCTTGTCCATCAGGAAGAACACATCCGTGCGATTGAGCGCCTTGACCGCCTGCATCGTGATGTAGTCGGGGTTGCCGGCGCCGATGCCGATGATCAGGAGGGTTTTCATGGGGGCGGGTCTCGGGTGCTGCTCGGGGGATGGAGTATGGCTGGGTTGTGGCGGCGCGTCACAGGGCGGCCGTTCTGCGGCCTATCGCGAGCAAGCTCGCTGCTACAGGGTTGGCGCACTCATTGTAGGAGCGAGCTTGCTCGCGAAAAAATCCCCAGGCCACACCGAGCCAAGCCCGCTAATCGCGCTGGTCCAGGCGCAAGCGCCAGCGACCATTGAAACGCAGTTCGACCTGGGCCAGCGGCTCGACATCGATGGCGTTGAAGCTGGCCAGCGGGCACTGCATCACATGCAGCAGCGCCGCGCGGATAACCAGCGGATGGGTCACCGCCAGCACATGCCCGGGCTGCTCGCTCAGCGACGCCAACCATGACGCCACCCGCTCGCACAGCTGCGCCACCGACTCGCCGCCATGGGGCGCCGAGTGACTGTCGGCCAGCCAGGCTTGCAGGGCCTCGGGCTGCTCGCGCTGCAGATCATCGATGGACAGACCCTGCCAACGGCCCATGTCACAGTCGCGCAGCGCCGGCACCCTCTCCACAGTGGCGCCATACAGGGCGGCGGTCTGCCGCGCCCGTTGCTCCGGCCCGCTGAGCAGGCGCGGCGCACGCTTGAACGCGCCGGCCCGGGAGCCCGCCAGCGCCTGCCAGTCCATCTCCAGCGGTTCGTCCAGCGGGAAGCGCGCCAGCTTCTGGGCGAGGGTTCGGGCATGGCAGATCAGGGTCAAGCGGGTGGCCTGCACGGGGAATCTCTCGATATTGAATGAACGCAGTGGGCAATGTGGCTGCGTTTGTATCATTTGTCGCCGGGGGATTCCTACCTGTCGCCCCCAGCCTGTTGCCAGGTAGCGAAATCGTCCTGCTTGCGCAGCCTTTCGCGGCACCCTGCCACGCTGACACCACGCCCTGAAAAACCTCGAACAGCCAATAAACCTGGGCTTTTGCGCCCCCTTTTGGGGCATTCGAGGGCGGTTTTATTTTTCACTAGACATGTAGCGTAAATTACATAAATACTGTTTTCACTTTCAGTGAAACAAAAACGACATTCCACTCGCGAAGGCGTTTTATGCCGTCTCTCAGAGACCTGATCACCGACCCGGCCCTCGACCTCACGCCTTCGGAGCGCAAGGTCATCCGCGCCCTGCTCGACCATTACCCGCGCAACGGCCTGGGGCCCATGTCGCGGCTGGCCGAACACGCCGGCGTCAGCGATCCGACCATAGTGCGGCTGGTGAAAAAACTCGGCTTCGGCGGTTATGCGCAGTTCCAGGAAGCGCTGCTCAGCGATATGGACGATCGCCTGCGTTCACCCAGCACCCTGTTGCAACCACGGGCCCAGGTGCCCCGGGACGATGCCTGGAGCCATTACCTGCAAGGCAGCCTGCGCAGCCTGGAACAGACCCAGGCCCTGACCCAGCCCGAAGACGTGCGCATCCTGGTCGACTGGCTGCTGGACAGCCGACATGCGCTGTACTGCTACGGCGGGCGCTTCAGCAGCTTTCTCGCCAGCTACCTGCTCAATCACCTGCGCCTGATGCGCCCCGGCTGCGTGGCCCTGGACGACAACGCGCAACTGCCCGACCGCCTGTATGACGTGCAGCGCCAGGACGTCGTCCTGCTGTTCGACTATCGCCGCTACCAGAGCCAGGCCCTGCGCGTGGCCAGCGCGGCCAAGGCGCGGCACGCGCGGGTGGTGCTGTTCACCGACATCTACGCCTCGCCCCTGCGGGAGCTGGCGGACCTGATCATCAGCGCTCCGGTGGAGTCGGCCTCGGCCTTCGACACCCTGGTGCCGGCCCTGGCCCAGGTCGAGGCGCTGGTCGCCAGCCTGACCCTGCGCAGCACCGACCTGGACCGGCGCCTGGAGGGCATCGACGCCCTGCGCAACGAATTCGCCACTCACCTGCTGGAGGACAAATAAGGATGGTCTGCCTTCCCCACCAATCGCCCCGCGACCTGCCATTCACCCTCGACCGCACCGCCCTGCTGCTGGTGGATATGCAACGAGCCTGGCTCGAGCCGCAGTTCGACCCGCACTTGCAGGTGCCGGACGCCGAATACTTCCTCAAGCGCACCCATGAGCAGGTGATTCCCAACCAGCAGAAGCTCCTGGCAGCCATGCGCGGCGCCCGGCAGAACGTGTTGCACACCATCATCGAAAGCCTGACCGCCGATGGCCGCGACCGCTCGCTGGACCACAAGCTGTCGGACATGCACCTGCCCAAGGGCAGCCCTCAGGCGGCGATCATCGATCCGCTCGCGGCGCGGGAGAACGAAATCGTCCTGCCCAAGACCTCCTCCGGGGTCTTCAACTCGACCAACATCGACTACGTGCTGCGCAACCTGCAGACCCGCCACCTGATCGTCGCCGGCATCGTCACCGACCAGTGCGTCGACATGGCGGTGCGCGACGCCGCCGACCGCGGCTACCTGGTGACCCTGGTGGAAGACGCCTGCGCTACCTACACCGACGCCCGCCACCAGGCCTGCCTGAATGCGATCAAGGGCTACTGCTGGATCACCGACACCCAGACCGTACTCGGCCGCCTGCGGGAGATGCAGGCATGAGCCGGGATAACGAGCCGTTGACGCCGGTGGCCATGACCACCCTGCTCACCACCGACCTGATCGGCGTCAGCCGTGGCCGCTCGTTCCCCAGCGACGAACTGGACAGCTACACCAGCGCCGGCTGCGGCTGGGTCCCGGCCAACAGCGCGCTGACCCCGCAGGACATCATTGCCGAGCCCAACCCCTGGGGCGCCCGTGGCGACCTGCGGCTGATCCCCGACCTGGCCAGCCGGGTCCAGGTCAGCAACGGCCCGGACGCCAGCGCCTCGCCGCTGGACTTTATCCACGCCGACATCTGCGAGACCGACGGCCAGCCCTGGGCCGCCTGCCCACGCACCCTGCTGCGCAACGAGGTGCAGCGCTACGCCAGCGAGCTGGGGCTGCAGATCACCGCCGCCTTCGAGCACGAATTCAACCTGCACAGCGCCACCGCGCAACCGGAACGCCTGGCCTTCTCCCTGCAGGCCCAGCGCCAGGGCGCGGACTTCGGCGGCTGGCTGCTCAGCGCCTTGCGCGCCGCGGGCGTCGAGCCGGAAATGTTCCTGCCCGAATACGGCAAGCACCAGTACGAAATCACCTGCCGCCCGACCCAGGGCGTGGCCGCCGCCGACCGCGCGGTGAATGTGCGCGAGATCACCCGGGAAATTGCCCGGCAGTTGGGCGACACTGTCAGCTTCGCGCCCAAGACCGCGGAGCACGCGGTGTGCAATGGCGTGCACCTGCACCTGAGCCTGCAGGAACTCGACGGCGCGCCGGCGCTGTACGACCCACAGAGCACCAATGGCCTGTCGTACCTCGGCGAGTGCTGGGCCGCCGGCGTGCTCAAATACCTGCCGGCGCTCTGCGCCTTTACCGCGCCGACGCCGATTTCCTACGCACGCTTGCAGCCCCATCACTGGAGCGCCTCCTACGCCTGCCTGGGCCAGCGCAACCGCGAAGCCTCGCTGCGCATCTGCCCCACCGTGAGCATCGGCGGTAAGCCCGTGGCGCCGCAGTACAACCTGGAATTCCGTGCCCTGGACGCCACCGCCTCGCCACACCTGGCCATGGCCGCGGTGCTGATCGCCGGGCGCCTGGGCATCGAACAACAGTTGCCACTGCGCGCCGTGACCGACGAAGTGCCGGACGAACTGAGCGCGCAGCAGCGCCAGGACCGCGGCATCGTCGCCCTTCCGGCCTCCTTGCCCCAGGCGCTGGACTGCCTGCGCAACTGCCCGGAATTGCTGCAAGCACTGCCAGCCCCGCTGCTGGACACCTATTTCGCCGTCAAACACCAGGAAGTGAAACTGACCGAGCACCTGACCCCTGCCCAACTCTGTGAACACTATGCACACCTGTACTGAAACCGCTGAACTGGGGCTGTACACCCGACCGGCGTACCGGCTGCTGCGGGAAGATTCCGCGCACCCGCTGATCCTGGTCTGCGAGCACGCCAGCCGCTACATTCCGGCGCCGCTCAACGACCTCGGCCTGGACCCGGAAGCGGCGCGTGAGCACATCGCCTGGGACCCCGGAGCCCTGGAGCTGGCGGAAAACCTCTCGCAGACCCTCGGTGCCACCTTGCTGACGGCCAACTATTCGCGGCTGCTGATCGACCTCAACCGCCCGTGCCAGGCCCACGACAGCATTCCGTTGCAGAGCGAGATCTACCAGATCCCGGGTAACCAGCACCTCGACGAAGCCACCCGCGAGTACCGCCGCAAGCAGCTGTTCCGGCCCTTTCATGCGCGCCTGAGCGGGCTGATCGACGCACGCCTGGCCGCGGGCCGGCCGGTGCGGGTGGTGGGCATCCACAGTTTTACCCCGCTGTACTACGGCCAGCGCCGCACCCTGGAGATGGGCGTGCTGTTCGATCGGGCCGAGGGTTACGCCCGGCGCCTGCTGGAAGGCATGTCGGTCCATGACGTGAAGATTGCCGGCAACGAGCCCTACAAGATCGACGCCCTGGGCGACATGACCGTGCCGGCCCACGGCGATGCCCGCGGGCTGGATTCGGTATTGATCGAGGTGCGCAACGACCTGCTGCGCACCCCGCAAGCCATACAGTGCTGGACGGATTATCTGGCGCCGCTGTTGTAGAAAAGGCTGTGAGTCAGGATGGAGCTGTGGTTGTAAAAAAGCTGTTTGCTGTACCGGTACAACAACTATAAAAACCGCCGTGGCGTGTCTTTAAACCTGCCAGGTTCAAATACATTGCCTGCCGCTCCAGGTCGTCCATCGACATCGGCGTCAGGCATCCGCCCACCCTTTGGCTGACAAGGAGAACCTCTTCATGGAGATTGAAGAATTCGGCTACAAACAGGAACTCAAGCGCGGCCTGACGCTGCGCGACCTGGTGGTCTACGGGATGATTTTCATGATCCCCATCGCCCCGTTCGGGGTCTATGGCTATGTGAACCAGGAAGCACCGGGCATGGTGCCGCTGGCCTACATCATCGGCATGCTGGCGATGCTCTTCACCGCCCTCAGCTACGGCAGCATGGCCCGCGCCTTTCCCATCGCCGGCTCGGTCTACTCCTACGCCCAGCGCGGGCTCAACCCCCATGTCGGATTCATCGCCGGCTGGCTGATGCTGCTCGACTACCTGCTGATCCCGCCACTGCTGTATGTCTACGCGGCCATGGCGCTGAACCACCTGTACCCGGACATTCCCAAGGTCGGCTTCATCCTTGCCTTCCTGGTCAGCGCCACCTTCGTCAACCTGCGCGGCATCACCTTCACCGCGCGAATGAACATCCTGTTTCTCCTGGCGCAGCTGGTGGTGCTGGGGATCTTCCTGTTCTACGCCTGGAACGCCCTGCACGGCGGCGCCGGTAACGGCCAGCTGACCCTGGCGCCGCTGTACAGCCCGGAAAACTTTCACTTCGGCATGCTGATGCAGGGCGTGTCGATCGCCGTGCTGTCGTTCCTCGGTTTCGATGCCATCTCGACCCTGGCCGAAGAGATCAAGAGCGAGCCGGGCAAGAGCGTCGGCCGCGCCGCCCTGATCACCCTGCTGGTGATGGGCGCGATCTTCGTGGTGCAGACCTGGATCGCCACCGACCTGGCCGCCGGCATGGGCTTCAAGTCGGCCGACACGGCCTTCTACGAGATCGCCGAAATCGCCGGCGGCAGCTGGCTGGCGACCCTGACCGNGCGCTGGCCTGGGGCGTGGCGGTGGCCATCACCTCGCAAGCGGCGGTGTCGCGGCTGCTGTTCGGCATGGCCCGCGACGGCAAGCTGCCGAAGATCCTGGCCAAGGTCCACCCCAAGCACAACACGCCGCACGTCAGCATCTACCTGGTGGCCGTGCTGTCGCTGCTGATCTGCTACCTGTTCATCAACTCGGTGGACACCCTCACCTCCTTGGTGAACTTCGGCGCCCTGAGCGGTTTCATGCTGTTGCACCTGACCGTGATCAATCACTACTGGCGCCGCAACAAGTCGGCCCAGGTGCTGCGTCATCTGATTTGTCCGGTGATCGGCTTCCTAATTGTCTGCGCGATCATGTACAACATGGGGGCCGATGCGCAGAAACTCGGTTGCATCTGGATCGCCATCGGCCTGGTCTACCTGTTTTTCCTCAACAAGCTGGGCGCCAATACGGCGCTGGCCGATCCACTTTAATCAACACCCCCGGCCGCCGCGGCACCATGAAGGTGCTCCGGCGAATCCGAGTGGGCGCCGACAGGTGCCTGCGTGCCACCGCCCGCCCTCGCGGGCCGTGGCAGTAATGCGTGGAAACCGACAGTGATTGTCAGGTTCGACGCCCCAGGTCTCGCGGCCAGGCGTCGATCATTTTGATACAGGAGTACATCCATGCTGGTCTTACGCCCAGTTGCGCCAGACGATTTGCCGGAGTTGCAACGGCTGGCCCGTGAAAGCCTGGTGGGGGTGACGTCCCTGCCGGACGATCGACAGCACCTGCTGGACAAGATTCTCGACTCCTGCGCCTCCTTCGCCGCCAACGTGCAGGCTCCGGGGCCGGAGAACTACTTTTTTGTCCTCCACGACCCGGCCCGCGGCCAGCTGCGCGGCTGCTCGGAAATCCTCGCCATGGCCGGGTTTTCCGCGCCCTTCTACAGCCTGCGCAACCGGCCCTTCGTCAGCAGCTCGCGGGAGCTGAACGTGCAGCATGGCGTGCCGACCCTGTCGCTGTGCCAGGACCTGAGCAACCACAGCCTGCTGCGCGGCTTTCATATCGACCCGGACCTGGTGGGCACGCCCATGGCGGAGCTGCTCTCCAGGGCCCGCCTGCTGTTCATCGCCGCCCATGGCTTGCGCTTCGCCGACACCAGCATCACCGAGATCGTCGGCTACAGCAGCGACGGCCATTCGCCGTTCTGGGATGCCCTGGGCAAACACTTCTTCGACCTGCCCTACGTCGAGGCCGAACGCCTGTGCGGCCTGCGCAGCCGCAGCTTCCTCGCCGACCTGATGCCGCAATACCCGATCTACATCCCGATGCTGCCCAAGGCGGCCCAGGACTGCATCGGCCAGGTCCACCCCCAGGGTCGCGAGGCCTACGAGATCCTGCTGCGCGAGGGGTTCGAAGCCAACCACTATGTCGACCTGTTCGACGGCGGCCCGACCTTGTACGCCCGCCACAGCGGCGTTCGCTCCATCCGCCACAGCCTGATCGCCAACGCCTGCCCCGGCCCGCAGAGCGGCAGTGGCCGGGCCTGGCTGGCGAGCAACGAGCGGCTGGGGCAATACCGGGCGGCCCTGGTGCACCTGGACGAAGCGCCGGGGGACCTGGTCAACCTAGACCCGGAAGCCTTCCAGGCCCTGCAACTGCAATCCGGCGACCCGGTACGGCTGGTCGCCCTATGACGAACCCCGGACAGGTTTACATTCGCCGCCGCAACAGGCGCGCAGAAGGAGCTGCATCATGATCGTTCGCCCGGTACGCGTGACCGACCTGCCCGCGCTGATGGCCCTGGCCCAGCGCGCGGGCCTGGGGCTGACCAGCCTGCCGGCCAACCAGGAGCGCCTGACCCATCGGATTCGCTGGGCCCAGCGGACCTTTGCCGAGCAGGTGGAACGGGCCGACGCCGATTACCTGTTCGTGCTCGAAGACGACGACCAGCAAGTGATCGGCATCAGCGCCCTGACCGGCGCCGTGGGCCTGCGCGAACCCTGCTACAGCTACCGGGTCGGCATGACCGTCAATTCGGCGCCGCACCTGGGGATCCGGCGGCAGATCCCGACCCTGTTCCTGAACAACGAAATGACCGGCCAATCGGAACTCTGCTCGCTGTTCCTGCGCCCCGACCAGCGCCGTGATAGCAATGGCCGGCTGCTGTCCCTGGCGCGCCTGTTGTTCGTCGCCGAGTTCCCGCACCTGTTCGGCGCCAAGCTGATCGCCGAGCTGCGCGGCAAGGGCGACGAGAACGGCTGCTCGCCCTTCTGGAACAGCCTGGGCCGGCACTTTCTGCAGATGGATTTCGTCCAGGCCGATCACCTGTCCAGCCTCGGCCATAAACCCTTTATCGCCGAACTGCTGCCGCGCCAGCCGCTGTACACCTGCCTGCTCAGCGAACCGGCCCAGGCCGCGATCGGCCAGGCCCACGAAAACGCCGAGGCGGCGCTGGCCATCCTGCGCCACGAAGGTTTTGCCCATCAGGGCCATATCGACATCTTCGACGGCGGGCCGGTGATCGAGGCCGAGCTGAGCAAAGTCCGCGCCGTGCGCGAAAGCCAGGTGCTGCCGCTGCTGGTCGGCACCCCGGACGACGACGCGCCGACCTGGCTGATCCACAACCGCCGCCTGGAAAGCTGCCGCGTCACCAGCGCCCGCGGCCGCCTGGTGTCCGGCTGCCTGCTGGTGGATCGTCTCAGCGCCAAGCGCCTGCAACTGCAACCCGGCGACCTGGTGCGCGCCGTGCCGCTGCTCGCCACCCAGGCCAGGGCGGCTGCGGCCTGAACGCCTGATGACGGCGCTGGCCGATACGAGCAGCGCCGAGGGCCGCATCCTTCCGGGTCACAGACTCATTCAAGCTTGAACCCATCATCCAGCGGCACCCGGTAGCCGTTGGCCAGGCGATTGGTTTCGTTGGCCATGCCGACCACCGCCTGCAACTCGCCGAACATCTCATCGGTCATCCCCGCCTTGCGCGCCGCGGCAGTGTGCGAAGCAATGCAATACGGACAGTTGTTGGTGACGCTGACCGCCACGTAGATCAGCTCCTTGGTCAACGGATCGAGCGCCCCCGGCGCCATGATCTCCTTGAGGCTGTCCCAGGTACGCCGCAAGGTCGGCGGATGGGCCGCCAGGCATTTCCAGAAATTGTTCACCTGATCGACCTGACGAGTCCGCATGATGTCATCGAACACCGCGCGCACTTCGGGGCTGGCGTCGGTATATTCAGTGAGGTGGTTGCTGCTCATTGAAAGCTCCGCTGTGGGGGAACGAGGCTTTCGAGTATAGGCAGGGGGATAGGAGGTGCCGGTACCATCGCCATCGCGGGNATAACCCGTAGGAGCGAGGCTTGCCCGCGAAAGATCTCAAGACAAACGCGGTACCCGAGAAGCACCGCGTCATCTTCAATCGAGCACCACAATCACTGCCTGGCCGACAGCTCCATGATCATCCGCGCCAGCAGGTAGATGCGCGGCGCCACGCTGTCGACTTCGGCGTATTCCTCGGGGGTGTGGATATTGCCGCCGACGATGCCGAAGCCATCCAGGGTCGGCGTGCCGACGCCGGCCGACAGGCTGGAGTCCGCCGCCCCGCCGCTTCCCTCGATGGTCAGCTTGCGCCCCAGCTCGCCGTAGATGCCCTGGGCCATGGCCACCAGCGCATCGGACTTCTCGGTCTGCGGCATCGGCGGTAAACCGCGTTGTAAGGTGGTCTTGACTTCGGTGTCGGCGATCAGCTTGTTGGCCGAGACCCGCGCCAGATCCTTCTCGATGCGGTCGAACTCCTCCGGCACCGCCGCCCGCACATCCGCCTTGGCGATGGCCTGGTCGGGAATCACATTGGTGCGGTCGCCGGCCTTGAGCACGGTGAAGTTGATGGTGGTTTTCTTCGCTTCATCCCCCAGCTTGCCCAGTTGCAGGATCTGGTGCGCCGCTTCCATCGCCGCGTTGCGCCCCAGCTCCGGCGCGACCCCGGCATGGGCGGCCTTGCCCTTGACCTCCACCAGCGCCGTGGCGCTGCCCTTGCGCCACACCACCAGGCCATCGGCCGGGCGCCCCGGTTCCAGGTTCAGGGTCACGTCGTGGGCCTTGGCGGTTTTCTTGATCAAGTCGGTGGCGATCTCGGAACCGGTTTCCTCGCTGGCATCGAGCAGGAAGGTGATCTGGGCGTAGTCCTTGAACTTGAGGTTATCCAGGACCTTCAGCGCATAGATCCCGGCGACTATGCCGCCCTTGTCGTCCATCACTCCCGGGCCGTAGGCGCGACCGTCCTGGATGCGGAACGGCCGCTCGGCCGCGGTGCCTTCCTTGAACACCGTGTCCATGTGCGCCATCAGCAGGATCCTGGCCTTGCCGGTGCCCTTGAGGGTGGCCAGCACATGGCTGCCGCCGGCAGCGCCGTTGGGGACTTTTTCGATGCTGGCGCCAAGCTTTTTCAGTTCGGCGATGGCGATGTCGCTCACCTGGTTCAGCCCCGCCTCGTAGCCGGAGCCCGAGTCGATGTTCACCAGGCGCTCCAGCAGCTTCAGGGCGTCGCCCTGGTATTGCTGCGCATCGTTCTGTACTTGCGGGTGGGGTTCGGCGATAGCCTGGGTGGCCAGCAGGCCAAGGGCGAGGGTCAGGCCGATACGGGCGGCCAGCAATGAGCGAGGGGAAGTCTGCGTCATGAATCGGTCCTTGTTTCGTGTCGGAAGGTGCCCGCCCACCCTACCTGACAAATTCGCCCCCCTCCATGCTGGCGCAATGCTCTGCGAGCGGCCTCACAACGAGTTCAGCAGGACCTTTGGCGAGTGGTCGCCGCGGCGGCAACTGACCTTGTTGCGGCCGGTGGTTTTCGCCTCGTACAAGGCCTGGTCGGCATCGTTCAACCAGTCCAGGGCATCGCTATGGTCCGGGGAATAGGCAGCCAGGCCGATGCTCAGGCTGACCTGCAGCGCCGGGTTCTGCTCATAGCCCAATCCGCCGAAACGGCAACGCAAGGCCTCCATCAGTTCGGCGGCATGCTCCAGTGGCACGTCCGGCAGGATCACGCAGAACTCGTCGCCGCCGTAACGCCCAGCCTGGTCGCTGATCCGCAGGTTCTGCTTGAGCAGCTTGCTCAGCTGGCGCAACACGATGTCGCCGGCGACATGGCCATAGGTGTCGTTGATGGCCTTGAAATGGTCGATGTCGATCAGCGCGATGGCGCCGCCCTGGTTCTGGGTCGAGGCCTGGCGCCGGCAGCGCTGGAACTCGATTTCCAGCTGGTCCTTCCAGGCCCCGTGATTGAGCAGGCCCGACAGGCTGTCGGTACGGCTCAGGGCCAGCAATTCGCGCTTGTGCCGGGACAGCACATTGGCCTGCTGGTAGCAGATAAACCCCAGGGCCAGCGGATACAGGGTCAACATCGGCAGGCAGGCATAGAGTTGCAGCGAACTGCTCTGGGCCACGAAACCCGCGCCGAACAGCAGCAGCGCGAGGGCGATCCCCAGCGCTTGCGCCAGACAACCGGCAAGGAAAAAGGGCACGCCACCCAGGGCGATATTGTTCATCGCCATCAGCGACAGGGTGGTGGTGGTCGGCAGCGGGTTGAAGTGCATGGCCGCCACCCAGAACCCGCCGAGGAAGGCATCCACCAGCAGGTTGCGATGCTCGCCGCGAAACGGCACTGCCGAGCGGCGTGCCCACTGGTACGCCAGGTGCGGCCAGATGAAAGCATTGAACAGCATGAACGCCCAGACCCAGGGCGATGGATGCAGCGGGTACATGCCCGCGGCCACGCAGAAGAACCCCAGGGCCAGCCCCAGAATTCGCGTTTTGTACAGCCTCCTGGCCAGTGAAAGTCCCTTTCCTCCATTGTGCGGCGTCAAGGCCAAGTCGCCTCCGTTGAACGGTACGCAAGCCATGGGATGCGGTGGTGTTCAGAAGTCTATCAGCGCAACGGCAAATCGCCATCACCGCTCAGCCCCTGGAAACCGCGGTGGGTCAACGGGTCGGAGGGGCCATGTTCATCCCGTGAAAACCATCCGGCCGCCCTGCCCGCCTGCATTCATTTGCAGAATGAAGTCCGGAAGAAACTTCGTTTGTCAGCACACCCCGCGCCGACCAGAATCAGGCCCAGCCAACACCGCTACCCTCTTTGTCTCACTACGCCGGGAATCCTTGTTTATGAGCCTGCAGAGCTTCGTCAGCCCAGACCTGATCCGCCAACGTTTTTCACGGGCGATGTCGGACATGTACCGCGAGGAAGTGCCGCTGTACGGCGCCCTGATGGAACTGGTGGCCCAGGTCAACGCCGGGGTCCTGGGCAGCGACGAGAGGATCGCCCGGCAACTGCGCAGCACCGGCGAAATCCAGCGCCTGGACCTGGAGCGCCACGGCGCCATTCGCGTCGGCACCGCCACGGAACTGGCGACCCTGGGCCGGCTGTTCGCGGTGATGGGCATGCAGCCGGTGGGTTACTACGACCTCACCCCGGCCGGGGTGCCGGTGCACTCCACGGCCTTTCGCGCGGTGCATGAAAGCGCCCTGCAGATCAGCCCATTCCGGGTCTTCACCTCGCTGCTGCGCCTGGAGCTGATCGACAACCCGCAACTGCGCGACTTCGCCGAATCGGTGCTGGCCCGCCGGACGATCTTCACCCCCCGCGCCCTGGCCCTGATCGAGCAGGCCGAAACCCAGGGCGGCCTCGATGACAGCGCCGCCAACGAGTTCGTCGAGCAGGCCCTGGAAACCTTCCGCTGGCACCACAGCGCCACGGTCACGGCCGGGCAGTACCAGCAACTGAGCGCCCAGCACCGGCTGATCGCCGACGTGGTGGCGTTCAAGGGGCCGCACATCAACCACCTGACGCCACGCACCCTGGACATCGACCAGGTGCAAGCACTGATGCCCACCCACGGCATCACGCCCAAGGCGGTGATCGAAGGCCCACCGCGCCGTGAATGCCCGATCCTCTTGCGCCAGACCAGCTTCAAGGCGCTGGAGGAAGCCGTATCCTTCACCGACCAACCCGACAGCCGCGGCAGCCACAGCGCGCGCTTCGGCGAGATCGAACAGCGCGGCGCCGCCCTCACCCCCAAAGGCCGGGCGCTGTACGACCAGTTGTTGAACGCCGCCCGCGACGCCCTGGGGGACTTCCCCAACGAAGCCAACGCCCAGGGTTACAACACACTGATGGCCGAGCATTTTCACGCCTTCCCCGACAACCACGACGCCATGCGTGAACAGGGCCTGGCGTACTTCCGCTACTTCGTCAGCGACCAGGGCCTGGCCGCGCGCCAGCAGGCGGATCGGCCGACGAGCCTGGAGGCGCTGCTCCGCGCCGGGCATGTGCGGGCCGAGCCGCTGGTGTACGAGGACTTCCTGCCGGTCAGCGCCGCCGGGATCTTCCAGTCCAACCTGGGCGACGATGCCCAGAGCCACTATGCCGGCCACTCCAACCGGCAAGCCTTCGAGCGGGCCCTGGGGCGCCCGACTATCGATGAACTGCAGCTGTACGCCGACACCCAACAGCGCTCGCTCCAGGAATGCGCCACGGCGCTGGGCCTGCCGGCGCTCTGATTTTCCGTCCCACAGCATCAGCCAGGACGGCTGATGCTGGCCCTTTCCCGCACCCACCGCAGGGCAATGGCTACAGGGTGTTTCGCCAACCCTGATCGACAACATGCCGATACGAAACAGCCCGCCTCGCCCACTCCTCTCCTGCTTACCTTCCCATGACGCCTTCAGGCGCACCGTCAGTCGCCTGGGGGTCATTACCTCTTTTTATTTTGTCTCTATATGGATACAGTCACTCATGGATTACGAGATCCTGCAGACGACCGTCTTTGCCCAATGGCACACCAGACTACGGGACCTGCGCGCCAGGATAGCCATCGCTCGGCGTATCGAGCGGGCTTCGGCGGGCAACCTGGGCGATGTGAAAAACCTCGGCGGCGGTCTCTCGGAAATGCGCGTGAATCTGGGCGCCGGCTACCGCATCTATTTCACGGTTCGCGGCAACACCCTCATCGTCCTGCTGCTGGGCGGCGACAAGTCCACCCAGCCTGCCGATATCTGCCAGGCCCGTTCCCTGGCCAAGGAGTTCTGATATGTCCGACACACTGGTTCCCTTCGACATCGCCGCCCTGCTCGACAGCGACCAGGCGATCAGCGAATACCTGTCCCAGGTCCTGGCCGATGGCGAGACCGATGAACTGATCCGCGCCCTGGGCCATGTCGCCAGGGCCCGGGGCATGACGCAGATTGCCAAGACCACCGGCCAGGGCCGGGCCAGCCTCTACAAGGCCTTTGCCCCGGGCGCCAAGCCGCGCTTCGATACCGTGGTCAAGGTCATGCGCGCGCTGGGCCTGCAGTTGTGCACCACAGTGCCCCGAGGCTGAAGCTGGTCAAGACAGCGCCGGGAAGTACGAGGCAATAAAGGAAGACGTGGTGTTTGTCAGCTGGGTGGCTGGAGAGAACTGCTGAGAGGCCCTGGCAACCGCTGACGCCAGGCGTCGAATCTGTGCGGGTTGCATGAGCGGACTTGCAAAAATTCCAGGGCGGGAACCCCGAAGAGGGTGTTCGCCCAGTGCTCTGGCCTGGCAATCCATGCACCGGTAAAGAGCCCTTGCACCGGGCGAACGAGAACTATTTTAATCGAACAACAAAAGAAAGTCCGTGCACATATTCTGAAGAATTCTGAACACAAATCTGGCGGAAAATTTTGCATTCCGCTCACTTTCGTTCAACTCCTCTCACGGACCTCCCGAGATCCGGCGCGCCGGCCGCCACAACGACCAGCGCCCGGTTTCAGTCAACCTTCGTGCTGAGTAGTAACTTGCAATACATCGGTATAGGTCACCACCACGCTCTGGCCGACCTTGAGGTCTTTCAGCCGGGCCTGGACTTCCGGTTTTTCAACATCCAGGACCTTCTTGTTGCCCGCCGGCCCCTGGAAGGTCAGCTGATTTTTCTTCAGGTCGATAGCCGTGATCTTCAGCTGCACCTGCACCTGGCGATAGGCTTCACCGCCCGGGTTGGGATTGTCCTTGGTGGCGCGAACCACCCCGGTGCGTTCAGCGGAATTCGGCAGGCCTTTTTCCACATCGGTGTCCAGCACCGCCACCACCGCGTGAGTGACCCGCACATTGACCTGGTCGCCCACCTTCAGATGCCCCAGGTCCTTGGCCTGATCGCTGAGTTGTACATGCACCGGCTGGCCCTGGGCGCCTTCCAGCACCACGCGATGTTTGGCGGCATCCACGGAGAGCACCTTGGTCACCAGTTCATCGGCCTCCACGCTACCGGCCAACGGAATGTCGGCGGCGTAGGCATGCAGGCTGGCAGCGGACAGCAGAGTGGCCAAGGCAACGGCTTTGGCCAGAGAGTGAAGCGGCTTCATAGACATTCATCCCTGTAATTGAAGACAAGACCCGCGCCTTTCAGGTGCGCGGTGCCGCTTGAGCATAGACGCCATTGAGCACTTCACCTCGCTGGGCGGCAGTTTGTTGCACTACCGCTCAGGCGCCTCAGTAACCGGTCATTTCCAGATAACCGCTGCCGGTATGGCTGCCGCTCAGTTGCACCGGGCCTTCCCAATAAGGAATGCGTAGGTTCATCCAGGCCTTGGGGTTGAGTGCCTCGGCATTGACGTCAAAACCACGGCCGGGAATGCGCAAGCGCCAGCGGGTGGGCAGTGTGCGCCCGGCCACCTTGGAGTCCGCCAGCGGGGTGAGCTGGATATCCTCCTTGTGCAAGGTCTGGGTGTGGCCGCTGGCTTCGATCCAGGTGCCGGTGATGTAGGGCGGCTTGTGGTTTTCCCGCACGCGGAACAGCATCAGCCGCTCGCCGCTGTCCAGGTGCAGGGAGAACCAGTCCCAACCGCTCTGCCCGGCTCCCAGGGGCTGGCTGCTCCATTCGCGGTCGAGCCAGGCCGGGCCGCTGACCTGATAGGTCTGGCCATCGATCTGCAGGCTGCCCGAGGCCTGAAAAAACGGCTGGCTGTAGTAATAGGACGCCTGGCCCTGCTCGGACTTGCGGCTGTAGCCCCCTTCGCCCTGAAGCACCAGAGGCTGGTCGCTGCGCAGCTGCAAGCGGTAGGCGAAACCCGGGCCGCTAGCCTGCAGCTGCATATGCGCCAGGGGATCAGCGTCTGTGGACTGGCTGGTAAAACTCCAATCGTCGATCCAGGCCTTGAACGGCTGCGTGGTCACCCCGGCCTGCCCCACCCCGCCGCGGGCATAACGTTCGGCGGCGTGATGGGTGCTGGCCGAGGTTGCGGCGGCGTGGCCCAACCAGACATTGGGCGCCTGCCAGCCGGGTTGGTCGGGCTCGGCGCGCAAGGCGCTGCGAAACAGCGTCCACTGCACACCGAAGCGCTGACCGTCGCTGGCCTTGAGATCGGCGGTGAGGTACCACCATTCGATGCGAAAACCGTCATGGACGCCATGGTCCGCAGGGAAGCTGAACACCCGCCCCGGTACCACCTGGGTGAACGCCGCGGCGTCCTCGCCCAGGCCGGCGAAACCTTGCGCCGGCTCGTCGCCTTGATCGCAGCCGCACAGGGCCGATACCAGCAACAGGCCAAGCAGCCGATCAATCTTCATGGGCGAAGGTCCTGAGCAGATCCGCCGGTTGGCTGCGATACAGCCGCAGCAACGGCCAGGCCGATGCAAGCAAGGTGGCCAGTACCGCCAGGGCCAGCAGCTGCAGCAGTTGCAGCGGGAACACCCGCAACGGCAGGCGCCAGCCGAAGGCCTGGACGTTAATCACAGTATCCAGGCACCAGGCCAGGGCGATGCCCAGCGGCAGCGCCAGGAGCAAGGTCAGCAGCGCCAGCAGCCAGGTCTGCCCGAGATTGAGCAGCATCAACTGGCGCCGGCTCACCCCCAGCGCCCACAGCGGCGCGAGCTGGCCGAGGCGGCTCTGGCTCTGGGTCAGCAGGCTGATAAACAGCGCCACGCCGGCCACCCCCAGGGTCAGGCTGTTGAGCGCGGCGGTGGCGGCGAAGGTGCGTTCGAATATCTGACTGGACCAGCCCTTGAGCTGTGCCTGCTCGACGATGCGGCTGTCCTCAAGGCTGAAGCGCTGCTGCAAGGCGCTTACCAACGGCGCCACGGCGGACGGTTCGATACGCAGATTAAAGCGGTTGGGCGTCAGCTGCGGCCAGTGCGCCAGCAGGTGCTCGGCATTCACCAGCAGATGGCCCCTGGGGTTGCCGTAGTCGGCGTAGATCGCCACCACTTGCGGCGCCCACTGCCCCACCGGCACGGGAATATCCAGCCGATCGCCCAGCCGCACCTTGAGCCGGCGCGCCGTCTGCTCGCTGAGCATCAAGGTGTCGACGCTGGCCAGCTGGGTCCAGGGCTGCTCGCCCAGGGCCTCAAGCAAGGGCCAGTGCTGGCGGTAGCTGGCATGGTCGATCACCCCGTACAGGTCCGCCGGCCAGCCTTGCAGTTGCAACGGCACCTGCCAGCTGGGCAGTACCGCGGCAATGGCCGGCTGCCCGGGCAGCCAGCCTTGCAGCCCCCGCGCCTGTGCCGGGGTCTGCGGATTGATGTACAGCTCGGCGCTCAGGCGTTGGTCGAGCCAGTCGGCAAAGGTCTGGCGAAAGCCGGCGGTCATGCTGCCGGCGCCGATATTGGCGGCCAAGGCCAGCAGCAGCGCCATCAACGCCAGGCTCAGGGCCGGCAACTGCTGCCGGCAATCGGCGAGGAACCACTGCCCGAGCACCGAGCGGCTGCGCCCGAGCAGCGCGCTGAGCAATGCATTGAGCAGCACCGGCAAACCCAGGGCCGCTCCCAGCAGCAAGCCCGCCAGCAAGACGAAACCGCTGCCCAGGCTGTCGCCCCAGATCCAGGCCGCGCCCGCCAGCACTGCCAGGGCCGTCGCCACCCAGGCCTGACGCCGCAACCAGCGCGCATAAGCCTGGTGCCAGGCCTGGGGATCGGCCAGCGCCAGCAGCGGCAAACGCGCCGCCCGCAGCAGACTGTTGACCCCCGTCAGCAAGGCGCCGAGCAGGCTCAGGCCGATCCCGCTGAACCACCACCAGGGACTCAGGCTCAACCGCCCCGCCACCTCGGCGCCATACAGGCCGCGCAGGCTGGCGGCGACATCCGGCAACAGCACGCTGGCCAGCAGGTAACCGCTGAGCACCCCGGCCAGGCCGCCGAGCAAGGCCAGGCCGCCCAGTTCGACACAGAGGCAGGCAATCAGCATCCGCGCGCTGACCCCGCAGGCGCGCAGGGTGCGCAGCAGGCCGCGACGCTGCTCCAGGGCCAGGCCGATGGCGGCGTGCACGATAAACAGGCCGACCAGGAACGACAGGAAACCCAGGGCATCGAGGTTCAGGTGAAAGCTTTCGGTCAGGCGCGCCAGATCGTTTTCCTCACTACCGCGCTTGAGCACCAGCAGGCTCTTGAAGGCATCGGGCAAGGCCGGCGCGCTGGCGGCGAAATCCGCCGGCAACAGCAGCCGTGAGACCTGCTGCGGCAAACCCAGCAGCGGCTGGGCAAAACCTATATCCACCAGCAGCAGCCCCGGCGCCATGTCCGCCTGGCTGTGCAGCGGCGGCAGTGGCTGGCCGCTCGCGGTCGTCGGCCGATCGCCTTGGCGATAGCCGAGGGCTTCCAGGGTTTGCGGGGCGATCCAGGTGCTGCCCGGCGGGCTGACGAATTCGACCATGCGCGCGGAGTCCAGCACCTGGCCGGCGACCGCCGACCCGGCCGGCAACGACAGCGGCTCGATCCCCAGCAATTGCAGGCGCTGCTGTTCATGGCCCTTGAGTGTCAGCCGGCCTTGCACCACCGGCGACACCGGCCAGCCGGCCCGGCGCAGGCCGACGAACAGCTCCTGGGAAAACGGCACGCCGTTGGCCGTGGCCAGGCTGGCCTGGGGCGCGCCGCCGATCAGTTGGCTAGCCTTGGCGTAACTGTCCCGTGCCTGACTGTTGAGCGCCTGCACCCCAGTCAACAGGCTGGTGGCCAGCCACAGCCCGGTCAGCACACTGAAGAACTGCACCGGGTGCCGCCGCCAATGGCTGAGCAGCGCCCGCAGGCTGTGCCAGAAAACCCGCACCTCAGTGCTCGCCCGCGCCGGCCAGACGCCCGCCATGCAGCACCGCGATCCGCCCCAGGCGACTGGCGACGCGCTGGCTGTGGGTGACCATCAACAGGCTGGTGGGGGTATCGGCCAATAGCTCCAGCAACAGCTGCAACACATCGTCGCTGGTGGCTTCGTCGAGGCTGCCAGTGGGTTCGTCGGCCAGCAGCAGCCGTGGTTTGCCAGCCAGGGCACGCCCCAAGGCCACCCGCTGTTGCTGGCCGCCGGACAGCTGTTCCGGGTAGCGCCGCAGCAAATCCCCCAGGCCCAGGCGCTCCACCAATTGCGCCTGCCAGCGCTCATCGAAACGCCCGGCCAGCTTCGCTTGGAACCCCAGGTTGTCCTCCACCCGCAGGCTGCCGATCAGGTTGAACTGCTGGAACACCAGCCCGACTTCGGTCCGCCGCCAGTTGGCCAACTGGTTTTCGTTCATCCGCTCCAGCTGCTGATCGCCGATGCGGATGCTGCCGCGATCGACCTTGTCCAGGCCAGCGATCAGGTGCAGCAAGGTGCTCTTGCCACTGCCCGACTCGCCCATCAGCGCCAGGCTGCCGCCCTGCTCCAGATGCAGGTCGACACCCTGCAATACCGTCAACGGGCCCTGGGGCGTGGCGTAGCTTTTACAGACGGCTTGAACATCGAGCATGGGGTGGCTCTGGCAACGGAAGGCAGGCTCAAGGATAGCGCTTGTCGGAGCACGAGAGTTCGCGGCAGTAACCCCGCCCAGGGTTCAACCTGCGCTCAACGGTATTAAAACGGACTGTCCGAACCGCGGATGGGCAGTTGCTGCCCATCCTGGCTAAAAGCGACCTCATAGAAGTAACTGCAACACCGCGCCGGCAATCTGCCGGGTGAACCCTGACGTCCGGCGTAGCGTCGTTCCCGCAGGCCTGCTCCGCGAGCAAGCCTTTGTCGGTGGTCGTTACTTCGGTTGCTCCACGGTACGCAGATAGGGCTTCAGCGTCTTGAAGCCTTGCGGGTATTTCTTCCTGGCGTCCTCGTCGGATACCGAGGTAGGAATGATCACATCCTCGCCCGGGCGCCAGTTCACCGGGGTGGCGACGGTGTGCTTGGCATTCAGTTGCAGGGAATCGAGTAGGCGCAGCACTTCATCGAAGTTGCGTCCGGCGCTCATCGGGTAGACCAGCATGGCCTTGACCTTCTTGTCCGGGCCGATGATGAACACCGAACGCACGGTGGCGTTGTCCACGGCGGTGCGCGCGCCGCCACTGGCATTGGGGTGGATCATGTCGTAGAGCTTGGCCACCACCAGGTTTTCGTCGCCGATCATCGGGTAGTTGACCGCATGCCCCTGGGTTTCCTGGATGTCACCGACCCAGGCATGGTGGTCGCTGACCGGGTCGATGCTGAGCCCGACGATCTTGGTGTTGCGTTTGTCGAACTCCGGCTTGAGCCTGGCCATATAACCGAGCTCGGTGGTGCACACCGGAGTGAAGTCCTTCGGATGGGAGAACAGGATCGCCCACTTGTCGCCGATCCACTCGTGGAAGTGCAGCGGACCTTCGGTCGTGTCGGCAGTGAAATCGGGTGCTTCGTCGCCAATGCGGATTGCCATGTTTGGTCTCCTTGCAGTGACTGGGAGGGGGGAGCTGTGAGGGGCCGACGGTTGTTACGGCCCCGTTCGGGTATCTGCGTAAACCTGTCGGCGCGAATCAGTATAGGAGACACATCAGGGCCAGGTGAGCACCGACAAAAAAGCCCGGCAGTGCCGGGCTTTGCTCTCAGGTCCGCCTTCAGAAGCGGTAGTTGGCGCTCAGTTCCAGGGTCCGTGGCGCGCCCGGCGTGATCAGATCCACCGAGCCATGGGCCGAGGCGTAATAGTCCTTGTCGAAGACATTACGCAGGCGCAGGGCCATGTCCCATTTCGGCAGGTTGTACAGCAAGGCCGCGTCCACCGTGGTGTAGGCCGGCATGACCACCTGGTTGTCCAGGGCGGTGTAACGGTCATCGACATAGTTGGCCCCCATGCCGACACGCCATTCCTGGGTCAGAGAACGCACCAACCACAGATTGGCGCTGTGGCGCGGGGTCAGGGTCGGGGTCTGGCCTTCGTTGGCGACGCCGTTGGTACGGCTGTTGGACTTGGTGATCTCGGCATCCAGGTAGGCATAACCGGCATAGACCTGCCATTTGTCGCTCAACTGCCCGCTGGCGGTCAGTTCCAGACCATCGGTACGCTGCTCACCCGCCAGCACCAGCTTGCTCGGGTTCGCCGGATCGGTGGTTTTCATATTGGTGCGTTCCAGACGGAACAGCGCCGCGGTCAAGGCCAGGCGATTGTCGAACAGGTCCCACTTGCCGCCGATCTCGAAGTTGGTGGTCTCTTCCGGTTCCAGGTCCTGGTTGCTCGTACTCAGGGCGAACATTTCCGCGGACGGCTGGTAGGAACGGCTGACCGAGATGTAATAGGACTGGATCTGGTCAGGCTGATACACCAGGCCGACCCGCGGGCTCCAGGTGGTATCCGTCCGGGACAGGCTGCTGTGGGTCAGGTCGTCGGAATACTCCTGGTCGAACACGTCGTAGCGCACGCCCACCAGGGCTTTCCAGTGTGGCGTCAGCTCGATCAGGTCCTGCACGTAGAAGCCGGCGGTGTCCTGGGTGTTGCTGCCCTTGGCGGTCTGCCGGTTGGCCTGGAACGGCACATCGACCAGAGCATCGCGATACACCGGCACCCGCGCCACGTTGGACTGGCTGAACACCGACTGATCCTTCACCTGGCGCCCCAGCTCCACGCCATAAAGCAGGCTGTGGTTCATCCCGGCGAGCACCGCCTGCTGCTTGAGCTCGGTCTGGTTGAACCAGCCATCTTCCTTGCGCTGCACATTGCCGCGGTTGAGCTTCACCAGCAGTTCGCCATTGGGCGCGGTGACGAAGCGGGTCGGGCTGGAGTCGGCGAGCGTATTGTTGCGGTCCAGATCGTAGTGGTAGTAGCGGCTGGTGTTGCTCAGGCTGAAGTCGTCGTTGATGCGGTAGTCGACACCCGCCGTGAACGAAAACACCTCGCTGCGGGTGTAGTCGTCATCCGGGTCGGCGGAACCGAAGCGCTTGTCGCGGTCGACATCGACCGGGCGATTGCCGCGCGCCGGGATGCCGAAGTCGATCAGGCGCTTGTCGTACAGATAGGTAGCGCCCAGGTTCAGCTCCAGATCGTCCGAGAGCTTGAAGTAGGCCGACGGCGCGATGGCTTTGCGGTCGATATAGCCGTCATCGCGGAAGGTGTCGCTGTTCTCCAGCGCCCCCGTGACCCGGAAAGCCTTGTCGTTGTGCTGCTGATCGGCCCAACCGGCGTCGAACTGCGTGCGCTTCTTGCCTTCGCTGTCGAAGCTGACACCCACTTCCTGCTTGGGGGCGAAGTTGGGCTTCTTGCTGATGCTGTTGATCAGGCCACCGGACGAGCCGCGACCATAAAGCACCGCCGCAGGCCCCTTGATCACTTCCACCCGCTCGACATTGGACAGGTCGCGGAAATACAAGGCGTCGTCGCGAATGCCGTCGACGTACATGTCGCCAATGGCGCTGAAACCACGGATGGTGACCTGATCGCGCTGACCATCGCCGTTGGACAGGCCAACCCCGGGGACATTTTTCAGCACGTCCTCCATCGACTGCGCGCCCTGATCCTTGATCACGCTCTGGGGGATCACGTTGACGGTTTGCGGGATATCACGCAGCGGCGCATCGATCTTCAACGCACTCCTGCTCTCGGTCGGCATGTAGCTCTGCTCGCTGTACTCACTGTTCACAGCGGTGGCCGGAAGGGTTAGAGCAGACTCCGTTTCTGCCTGTAGATCAGGTACGACCAGAAGACCCAGCAACGACAGAGAGGCCGGGTAAATGCGCGATGAGACCACCATGAACACCTTTTGTAGGAATTATCGCGCGGATGATAACGATTATCTTTTGTAAGTAAATACAAATGATTACAATTTTTAATATTGACAGCGTTTGGGACGGGCGTCTCGATTTGGCAAGTGCGCTGTTCAGCTTCAGCCCGTGTTGGTACAGCGCTTATTGCATCTACAGGAATTCATTGGTGGCAGGCTTTGCACGGGGTTCAGGCCGATGCGCCGGTGGCGTTCGTTACAGCCATGCCGACTGAAACCTTCGAGGTTCAGAACCAGCGCCGCCCTATCGACCAGAGGCGACGGGCTATAGTATTGCGCCCCTTTTCTTCATCGCAGGACGCGAAAGATGAATTACACCCAGGCCCAACTGAAATACCGGCTGTCCATCGCCGCAGGCGCATTGCTGTTTACCGGCGCCTTGATCTCCACCCTGTTTTCCACCCTGAAAATGCTCCACTGGCGCATGAACAGCTACAGCGACGCCGCAGTGATCCTCAACCGCCAGGTCAAGGACTTTGTGTCCATGGTCTACAACAACACCCGGCCTCTGGACTGGTTCTGGGACAACAGCCCGACCCCCGACTTCATCCACCTGAGCAACCCACCCCACTGGAAATTCCTGGTGATCTACCTGCTGATCTTCGTCGGCGCGGCGCTGTTCACCTGGGGCCGGACCCTGATGCGCAAAGTCGAAGAAGTCGAACCGCTGATCCAGGCCCGGCTCAAGGCCACAGCAGAAGAAGGTGTTGCGGTCATGACACTCCAGCAACTGGAAGACTCGACCCCGGTGGAGGCCGTACCTTCGTTTTTTTCGCAGGTTCGACTGCTTTGTGTGCTGCCGTTGGGGATAGCCGTGGTTTACCTTGGGGTGCTGTGGATGTTGCACATTTTGTAATGTCCGGTGGTGGCGGATTGAGTTCTCGACGCTCGGTGATAGATGTCCATGGGTTTCGCTAAATCAAGGAGAGCTTTTGAGAGTTTTCTAACGGACGAAGTCACCACGGGAGTAAAAACACAAAGTGATCCACATGTGGCAACGATCATCGGCAGCCAATAGTGGTCAGTGGACGGAGCGATGATAAATAAGTAGCTATGCTTCCTTATATTTCTGAACGGAACAGCTACTCTTCGGCAACCAGTTTAAATAAAAATTCGCACCAACAAAGGAGAACCACATTGGATAAGTCAGAATTTTTAAGGCACTGGAAATTTCGAGTTCACAGAGTGCAGATTGCGCACTATGAGGCTGGAAGATACTACGAGCTGCGACATTTCTGGATAGGTACTCCAGCAATTATTTTAAGCTCACTTGTAGGTACAGCAGTATTTGCTTCCCTATCAAACACAATTAATGCCGAAGAACTTATATGGGCAAAAAATGTTATTGGCTTTATTAGTATCTTATCCACAGTCTTGATTAGCCTGCAAACATTCCTAAACTTTTCCGAAAAAGCCGAAAAACATAAATCCTCTGGCGCTAAACATGCCCATTTAAAGCACAAAATTGAGTTACTCGCTCTAATTCAACCTAAGGATGACGAAAAACTAAAGACGGCCCTAGAAGAAATAGAAAATGAATGGAATGAAATCCGCTTAGATAGTTTGAACTTCCCAACTTCAATCTGGGAAAAGATAGAAAAAAACATGACATTAGAACATGACAAAATCAATTACCCTGAGTTTGGAAAAAATGCATAGAATTGGCAGGCTACCAAGCCTCGCTTTGTCACCTCGCGTAGAAGCCCCTCAAAACTCCGGATGAATAGGTCCGACGCAAACAGGTGTGTCAAGTCAGGGTAATTACCCAGCTCTCACTGTCGCTACTAACGCCCTGACACAACCACTCAAACATCCCCACCAATGCGCGGTTGCACCCTTCAGGCGGCGCCCCTATAGTTCGCCCTCGCGGCAAAATCCGCGAACGACCTTGGCCGGTCGAATTACAACGACGCATCAGCGTCCAAAACACCATTGCAGACGCTTTTTTTGTGCCTGCGATTCTGTGTTATGGCGGCTGTGTGCGGGACACCTTCGGGTGTGCCGGTGTCGTTGTAAACCGGTCGGCCAACCCTCACACAGCTGCCACCCTCAATTTGCTTGGCCGCAAATGGTGGAAGCTCTACAACGAGTAACGACCATGGACGATCAATCGATTTCCCGCTTCACCCCCATCGACACCCACGACGCCGACTCTCCCGTTTTCTACCTCGATACCGACGCGCCCTTGAGCGATCTGGCGGCTTGCGCAGCCCATCGTTTCACTGTGGTGCGCGACCTGATGGACAGCCTGTCCACGCTTAACCTGAAAGATATTTCCGACTGTGATCTGACGCGGGTGACGCGAGGGGTGCATCTGCTCACCCGGGAAGGGTGTGCGGTGTTGGAGGTGATTCAATGGCGCACGGCGCAGGAGCCCTGAGCGCTATTGAGCCTGGGAGGCTGTTTGTAGCCGCTGCCGAAGGCTGCGATCGGCTGCGCAGCAGACGCAAACCCTGCCTCCCGGCTTTACCTGCTACACCGCGTCGTCAGGTTCGGCGGGCGCTCTGCGCCCGATCGCAGCCTTCGGCAGCGGCTACAGGGAGCGTCAAAGCCTTCGCACCTTTTGAGGAGATCCCCGTGCACTATCTCATCTGCATCGAATGGGGCGACGAACACACCGCCACCGGCATCCAGATTCCTGATATTCCCGATGCTGTCACCGCGGGCGACAGCTTCGAGAGCGCCTAGCGTGGTAGGCACAGCGGCCAACGTGGCGGACGTCACTCAAGTCGACCGACTGCTGCATGGCAAAGAGAAGGCGGTGCATGCCGATGCTGGCTACACGGGGGTGGAGAAGCGGCCCGAGCACGAAGGAAGCCAAGTCATCTGGCAGATTGCGGCGCGCCGCAGCACCTACAAGAAGCACGGAAAATGCAGCCTGTTGTACCGAATGAAGCGCAAGATCGAGAGAGCCAAGGCGCAGACGCGCGCCAAGGTCGAGCATCCGTTTCGTGTGATCAAGCGCCAGTTCGGCTACACCAAGGTGCGCTTGCGTGGGCTGGCAAAAAACACCGCGCAGTTGGTCACGCTATTCGCTCTTTCAAATCTGTGGATGGGGCGCCGGCACTTGCTGACGAATACGGGAGAGGTGTGCCTGTGATGCAGGTAGTAGCCGTCGCGAGGTGCTCGCGGCGGCTAAAAACACAGAAGTGAGCGGGTGAATTGGTCGTTTTAGATCGACTCCCTGCTTTCAAAAACGGCAGGTGCGGAAGTCGGCCCAAAATATCGGACTACTTCAGACCATCCTTAGTCAGGTGGTGCGAGCGCCGACCATTCGAAAGCCCATGAGAGAAATCGTTATCTGGACGACCAGAACCAGACACAGCAATACCGCTGCCATTCCCCAGTCACCGCGGTCGGCGATAACCCCCAACGTCGCGATCATTATCGTGGCGCCAATATTGCCGACTAACCAGAAAATTGAGGTCGCCGTCCCAGACCTGGAGAGTCCGGCAGTGTCGGCTATCAGTTGCAGCAGAAGAGGCAGCGGAGATAACAGCGCGGCACCGATCACGATCCCTGCCAGACTCAATATCCAAGGGGAACCAGAGGTGAAAAGCAGTACCGTGCCTCCCCCTGCCAACAATGAAACCCCGGACAGAATGCCCCCCACGGTTGCACCGCTACGAACCAGTAAAGGCATGAACGTCATACCCGCGATACCACCGGCCAACATCAGAACAACGATAAATCCTGAAACCTGGGCATCGATCCCCTGACGCAACAGGATCGGCTCCAGCCATGTCGTAATGGCGGAGAAATAGCCGTTGGTTAAAAAAATCATCAGCAAAACAGCCGTGAACGGAGCCGTGCGCAATAAATCGACACCCTCCGCCAGTAAACGGCCGCCGGACTTGGTCGGAGCGGACGTTGTTTGCACAAGAGGGCCATCTCGCGGGACATAAATGAAGGTCAATAGCGCAATCAGCCCCAGGATCGCGACGTCAATCAACAACGAACTGCTGATGTTCCCCTCCTCCGTCAACGGGACAATCATGAACGCGGAGCCTATACCCAGGAAAATCACCATACTGAACAGCGTCGTGACCCGCACATGTTCATCTTCAGAAAACCAGGTGATCATCAACTTGACGAGCAGCGACATGGTCAACGGTTGAACAAACCCGAACAACAGTTGGCCGGCAAGCAGGTATTCATAATGGGGTTGTAACACCCGGATCAATGCCGCCAACAACATGGCAATGGCTGTGATACGCAACGCTGTTTGCACCGATATCCGGTCAATCAGGCCACCGCTGGGAAGTGCCAGCGGTAATGCAAGTGCCGTCACAGCCAAAGACAATGAACCGACTTTCCCATAAGTAATACCGTACTGGGTGGACACCTGATCCGTGATAGGCGCAAAGCGCATCCACTCATACTGGGTCAACGCCAGCATGCCGGAGTAAATACAAAGAATACGGTAACGTACTGGGATCACTTTAATCTCCCGCAAGAAGACACAAGTGAAGTCCGGGGCGAATGCGCCGGACCTTGAGTTCACACTGTGCAATCAAAACGCCCTCACAGGGCATTGGTTGTCAGCAACCTTAATACTTGATTCCGCTTGCCAGGCTCCAGTCACCGTATTGCGTGCGGGAAACTGTAATATCGCGAAAACCGGCGATCGTCAGCAGCTCCCTTATCTCGGTCTCTGACAATTGCTGACCCTGGGTCCAAAGCAACATGTTCGCGTTATAAGCCGCGACATTATGTGGGCCGGTCTTTTCTTTATTAAAAAACATCTCATGAAGAATGATACGGCCGCCGCTGGGCAGTGCATCAAAACTCTTTTTGGCCAGAAACAGACACTTGTCCAGCGGCCAATCATGAAAAATATCACTGTAAAGATGCACATCGGCGGCTGGATACTCAGACGCCCAGATGTCTCCTTTATGGGTTGTGATGCGCCCCGCCATCCGGTATTGCTCGACGTAGGTATCGGCAATATCGCACACATAGGGAAGATCAAAGATCACGGCATTCAGTTCAGGCCATTTCTCCAGCGCACAAATAGAGTGAACACCCGAACCACCGCCCACATCCAGAAGACAGGTATACCCGGACAGATCAATCCGACCCGACCAGGCCCGAGCCGGTCCTTTGCTTTTACTGTGCATCGCCTTGGTGAAAATTTCGCTGTGTAACTGGTCCTGCGCATTGTTCTCAAACAGATCAGTCTCACCGAACAACCCGGACTCTCCACTGAGCATCGACTCTTTGAAGAATGCATAAGAGAACGCATCTTCTTTGTGGCGTGCGGATTGCAGGACCCCACTGAACGAGGTCTCCGACTTTCGGGTCAGAAACGCTTGCGCCAAAGACGTCAGGCCATAGCACTCCCCACTCTTCTCAAGCAGCCCCTGACTGGTGCACATCGCCACAAGCGCCTGTGCGGCCCGAGGTGCCAGTTCCAATGCCGAGCCGATTTCACCCAGCCTCAGCGCTTTGCCTTCAAGCAGATCAAACAGTTTTACTTCATCCGCAAAAAACAAGGTGTAGGTATTGATAAACCCGAAGTAGATATCAAATATCTGTTTATCACTGTGATGCTCCGTGTGCACTGTACTGTCCATGTAGATGCATATCCCATTTCAAAAATGCCGTTGAAGACCATCAACGATGCCATGACAATAGAAACCCTCAACAACACGATCAAACGCCTGCCTGGCCTCATGCGAAGCGTTGCCCACCAGGTAACCATGTGAACAGGCCTTCAACATCTCGATGTCATTACAACTGTCCCCGAACGAGATGACTCTGGCCGGGGAAATCTCATGTTTCTTGACGATGAAATCGACCCCCTGCTTCTTTCCGCACCCCGGGTGCATGATTGCTACATCGTAGACATTCTCAGGGTCGCCGGCGGCGGCACTGGCGTAGGTAATTGAGGCCTCAAGACCAACCTGCAAACAGAGTCTATGGATCTGCTCGATGGCGATCGCTTCATTGCCATCGGCATTCAAGTAATAACCCCGAATGCGTTTTTGCTGGAAAGCCTCCGACTGCAACGTCAACTCAATACCCTCTCGCTCGAACAGGGCGCTCAGCCTTATGACCCGCTCTGGAAACGTTCCAGCGCCTTGTAACGGCCAACCCTCATCCTCCAGAACACTGTCCGGGTGATTCCAGTACAACTCGGTTCCCAGACTGGTAAGTGCAAAGTCCCAGGGAAATTCGGGGTATCTCTTCATCTTGTCCAGGACCACCGCTTGACTGTTTCCCGTGGCCCAGCCAAATAACAGGTGGTGCTTGCGTTTCAGTTGATTCAAACAGCTTTCCAGTTTGTCTATCCCGGCATCCGCCTCCCGAGACGACAAGACCGGCATAAACGTCTCGTCAAAATCAGAAACTATCAACCAGGTGTCTTTGCTCGTCATACCTGCTCACTCTCTGATGAGTCCCATGGACTGTGAGGATATTTCAATCCGGGAAAACTCCCCGACCGCTCCCTCGGAAAAGGGCGACTGCACACTAAACCCGACGCGCACTTCATCCGGGCAGTTGCTCACATAGAACGCCCGATGAAAAACCACGGCACCCTCAGAGCCACTCAGATAACACGAGAACACATCCCCACTTCGCGAAATGAACAGCCGCACAGGCTCATCGTTTACCTCGATGCCATTGACTTCATCGCTATAGGGCGATGAATGCACCGATACGATCTTCTTGTTGCTGCCGTACTCTTCAACACCGAACTTCAGCTTGTGCAGCCCGACTTGAAGAAAGAGCCCTGCAGCATCAAACTTGGCCAGGCTGAATAACTTGATGTCAGCGCCAAGGGCAAACTCTCCCGTCACGGACGTGAGCAAAGTGCCCAAGCTGTCCACCGTATGAAGCCCTGGAATATTGAACGAATCGCTACCGGGTTCGCTTCGCATTTTCAGAACCGGCGCTACATAACGCAGCTGCGCGCAATGCTCGGCACCGAACACACGATCACTGATCCTCAGTACGGTGTTCGGGTCTTTGCGCAAAAGAGGCGTAGTGCCAACGGTGTCATCCATACAGGTTCATTCCGCCATCGACCGACAGGGATTGAGCCGTGATGTCTTCGTTCTCAAGGACCGCCAGACAGAACCGGGCAATGTTTTCCGGGGCCTGTGTACGACCCAACGGGATAAGACCCTCCATGCGAGCCCACAAGTCATCCAGCGACTCGTTGGGCGCGATGAGGCGGTTCTCCAGGTACTTCCACATATTGGTTTTGACGATGCCGGGGCAAACGCAGTTGACCCGGATATTGTGAGTGGCCAACTCCAGCGCCAAGGCGCCAGAGAAGCCCTGCAACCCGGCTTTCGCGGCGCAGTAGGAAGATATTCCAGGAAAGGCGACTTTTGCGGCAATGGAGCTGATGTTCAGGATCGCGCCGCCCTTGCCTCTCTGGATCAGTGCGCGGGCAGCTTCACGCGACGTCAAGTAAGGTGCTGTAAGGTTGGTTTGCACGATCGCGTCAAACTCGCTCAGCGATGATTCAACCGTGTTGATCAGGTGGCTGCTGCCAATGGCGTTGACCAGGCCGTAAAAGTGCTCTGACTCATGGACAACACCACTTACGGCTTCTATGACCTGGGCTTCAGACGTTGCGTCGACCGCAATGGCCTTTACCGAAAGCCCTTGCTCCACAAGATCCGCCGCCAGCGTGCGAGCCGCCTGATAACCACTGACATCCTGAGTTTGATAGTGGTTGATTGCATTGGGTGTCCGGTCGGTATCAAAGATGTAGACATGAACACCTTCTTTGGCCAGTACTTCAACAATCGCGGAGCCGATGCCTCTGGCACCGCCCACGACGATCATGGTTTTACCGGACAACTTGCCTTGCGCTTTATTTCCCTGCGTCATAAACCACTGCTCCTGAATCCATAGAAAGCCTGCCGAACCCTATACAGGGTTCAGAAAACCAATAAATAGTTGAAACTGCATTTGAACGTGCGAAGTCTAATTAGCTAATGCGCACGGCGGGTCAGCCAACAATGCGCCCAGTATTCGAGGTGCAACATTTGCCTGGAAAGTCTCGATTGTTGGCCACTCATAGGCATCACCGAAGACCTTGCGAACTCGAACCAGCAAACTGGACTCAATGTATTCAGCCAGGTTGAAGCGACCACTGTTATGTTCTACGACAATAATTTCGCCACATTGGCTCAGCATCTCTTTAACCAACTCAAGATCCGGCCGAACGGACAGAAACCGAATATGTGTGCATCTTTTTGTCGTGGCGACCTGAAAGGCTTCGTACGCCATCGACTCCGATGACACTATCAATGAACCGGCGGCAAACTCGGGCTGAAAAATATAGATATCTTCAGACAGCTTCCGGTACTTCTCCCTCAGGGCACACACTCTTTCCATGGGCTGGTCGTACATTAAGTACAGGCCGTTTCCACCCAGTGCTTTCTGCCGATGAATACAGGCCAACAGATCGAGAGGGTCTGTCAGTTCGTATACGGTTTCTTCCGTCAGCAAGCTGAATACGGTTGAGGCGTACGTAGCGCCGCCCCACACACCGTTCTTCCGAGCGCCAATGACATGCAAATTACGACAGGCAATCAAAGCAGAGTGCAGTACATCTATCGCGTTGAGGTAATACTTGTCATCGGTCAGGACAAACTTCAGTTCATCATCCGGGCACCCCATCGCGCAGGTCAGCAACGCTGACTCGGCCAGGCCGGTGTTGCAATAACCGGACAATGACTTAAGGCCAAACCGAGCGGCCAGATCCGCGGTGAATACATGGACAGGTGCCCCTGACCGAACTTCTTCGATAATGTCGGCCGTCCGACTGCAACTGGAAGCTTTCCTGAGATCATTCTTCTGCTGATCGTCCGTTGACGTCATCAAACTCTGATGGCTGGCACGTTTGAAGGAGTGAACGCCTTTTTCGGTATGACAGATGATCGCGGTCGACCGATGGTCCTTCTCTGCCTGGCGAATGTGTTCACTGATCGCCTGGGTGTCGTGTCCATCCACTTCATAAACATCAGAAAAGTAGGCGGCCAAATACTCCGGCTTCAACTTCCCGGGAAGTGGGTCAATCCCTCTGCCATTGTTGTCCACTATCAACGTCAGGTTCTTGACCTCAAGTTCGCCAATCAGGCGAATCGCCTCGAAAGACACCCCTTCGTTCAACTCACCGTCACCCGCCACACAGATAACACGTGCATCACGATTGGTATTCGCCCGCCCCAACGCAATGCCCACTCCCTCGCCCAGGCTATGCCGCATGCTGTAGGCAAAACCGTAGTGTTTATTGACAACGGCCGGAACCTTGTCGTGAACCGCAGCCAAAAAAGCCAAAGGCATACCGTTGAGCACATGACGATAAGCATAAAACAATGGCGCAATATGCCCCCTGCCAATCACCAGATCCTGATTGGCCACCCCTGCCGCATTGCAGAGTTCCAATGCAAACAGTGCTTCGGCAATGTTCAGTGACGACAGGCAAGATGCCAGGGTTCCGTAACCGGCAATTTCATGAATCCGCTCCAGGCAGACCCTTACGTCTGAATAGAAAGGCGTAAATTGTCTGGCAATGGCTACCGACAGTTCGTTGATCGTCTGGCACTTCGACGACTCGGCAATACCGACTTCAACTTCCTCATTGGCACGCACATACTCATCGGCCGTCAGGTACGCCTTCCGTTTATGCACGCTTTGACGAATGCCATATAACGGCGTCAACAGGCTAGCAACTGGCTCGAGGTCATAACTGACTAATTGATTCATTCAACACCTCGAACACGTCACTTAGCGTTTCTGCTGACATGATGTAGGCGGGCGCCAGGCAAGCCCAATCTTCCTCACCTCGGATAATCAACTTCCTTTCAAAGCACAGCCCACCCAATTTCTTGCCTGCCTGCTCCCCAAGGCTTGAGTCCAGGGTTATGCCGATCAGCAAGCCTTGGGATTCAATCCGGGCGATACGCTCATTCCCGGCGATTTCCTGACACAGCGCCTGGGTCTTTGTAATGAGTTTTTGTAACTGCCCTGCGGCCTCTATCTGTTCCAGCACGCGCATCGACGCATTGATGGCCGCGATCGAAACCGGGTTGCTTGCATAGGTATGCGAGTAGGAAAACGGGATCCACGGCTCTGGCTTGTCAAACACCGAGGCGATTTTATGGGATGTCACCATAGCGGATGCCGGGTAATAACCACCGCTGATGCCTTTCCCGAGCGCGACGATATCGGCAGAAACCCCAAACTGATGGGTATTCAAGAACTCTCCGGTTCGAGAGGCGCCGGTCACGATTTCATCGGTAATCATCACAATATCGTAACGGTCACACAGTTCACGAATACCGATCAGGTACTCGCGGGGAGTTTGCCGCATCCCTTTCAAATGGTTGACCGGCTCGAAAATAATGCAAGCGATCTGCTCCGCACCATAATGAAGAATAATATTCTCCACATCCGCCACGCTGTGCATTTCCAACGCCTGACCTTCGTGAACGACAGGGAATGGCGGGTTGATCCGAATAGTGTCGTAACCGCTGCAACGCAGGTCCTTGAAATCGTTCCTGCCGGTAATACTGTGGGCCCCCAAGGTGGCGCCGTGATAGGAGTGCTTGCGGCAGATCACTTTCTTCTTGAACGTATTGCCTTTGCGCTGGTGATATTCCAAGGCCATGGCAATCGACGACTCGATGGCTTCCGAGCCGCTGTTGACATACAGCACGCCGCCATCTTCCATCTTGGCGCGCTTGAGCAGCAGCTCTGAAGTTTCAAACAGCTCGGACGAATAGAAATGATCCTTGGGGTGGAAAGGCAGATCCGTCAACGTTTTGGAAATATGCTGCTTGATGGGGTCGCACGAATACCCGAACGGTACGTTAAACATGCCCGAAATCGCATCCGTGTAGATGCCACCCTCTGCATGAACACTGACATCTTTAACAGAGCCAACAATTTGGTCTTTCACGCGTGACTGATAGACAAACATCCCTTTATGCCTTCTATTAATTAGATCGGATAAACCTGAGAACCAGCGCCCAGCACTTTACTGTGTGGCGGAACCGACTTTGCCACGACAGCACCCGCACCGATAATTGACCCCTTACCCACTGTGACGCCCGGCAAGATTGTTGCGCCGCCGCCAATCCATACATCATCTTCAATGACTACAGGTGCACCCGATTCTATATAACGACGCCGCTGCTCAAGATCCTTGGCATGGTTAGAGGTATAAATACCGACATGAGGCCCGATAAACACACGGTTCCCGATGTTTATTTCAAACGCATCGAGGAACACCCCATTGGCATTAATAAAAACACCTTCACCAATGTTTATGTTCGAACCAAACTCACAAAAGAAATTGCCCCACTGTTCAAACCCCTCACCCACTGATCCGAACAGGAGTTTATAAAGCGGCTCCCGACCATCAGGGTTATTGCTGATGGAGGAACACAAAGCACGGGCGGTGCGCCTACGGGCAACTAAAGCAGGTTCCGCCGCATCGAATGTCATGAACTCACGCATACGCCACCCTGTACACACGGGCGTAACAGAGAGCACTCATGCCGTGCTGATCGGCAAGTAAACGGGGGCAAACAAGACGATCATTAGTTCCGCGCCTGCCACTACCACCAACAACTAACGCCCACACTTTCCCAATAGCCTGATTCCCTTCAGCCATCATCATCTCCATCTACTATTTATTTTTTAAATATACTTCAGCACTTCCTGAAATCTTTCCACCTTCTACACTCGCCACCAGCGCTTTGCAAGTTTGTTATTACGTCAGTCGTATTGTTATGTCACTGTTTTCAGGGCCTGTTACTTCCGTTCTGGATTGAGTGTGACGGCGCCGATGGGCTGCCAATTACGCGTCGCACCTGACCAGCGATGCGTAGGTTGATAAGGGACTTGCTGCTACAGGGCCAGCACCTCTTGATCCTCGCCGCGATGACGCTGCGCAAGGGGTTACGAAGCGGAATATATAACTCCAGACACACAATTCAACCTGCGCTACTATGCGCCTGGAGTTATAAAGCACCTCTCCCCCCAATAAGGAGATGGAGGTGCAAAGCAGACAGTTGATCAAGGAGCTTGAAGCCGCAGGCTGGGTGCTGGAGCGCGTCACCGGCAGCCATCATCTGTTCAAGCATCCCTACCGGCCCGAGACCGTTCCGGTGCCTCACCCGAAGAAGGATCTGCCACGGGGGACGGTCAAGGCCATCAAGAAACTGGCCGGGCTGATATAGCCCCCTTCAGCCTTCGCACCTTTTGAGGAGATCCCCGTGCAATATCCCATCTGCATCGAATGGGGCGACGAGCACACTGCTACCGGCATCCAGATTCCCGACATTCCCGGGGCGGTAACCGCCGGCGACAGCTTCGAGGCCGCATATAGCGCGGCCATCGAGATCGCCCACGTCATGCTCGAAGAACTGGCCCGTGCAGGGCACGCCATTCCCCTGCCCTCTCCCACCGGCACGCACCGCGCCAACCCCGACTTCGAGGGGATGGGCTGGGGCATGCTGGATATCGATATCACGCCTTACCTGGGCAAGACCGAGAAGGTCAATGTGACCCTGCCGGGGTATGTGATTCAGCGAATTGATCGCTTTGTGCGGGAGCACAACATCAAGAGCCGGTCGTCTTTTTTGGCGGATGCGGCGATGGAGAAGCTGGGGCGTTAAAAGCCGCGAAGTCTCCTACGCACAACCCCGAACTCCAGGCCGGCCGGTAGGCCGCCTCGCGTTGCTTTTGCTTTTGATCTGAACGCCCCGTTAACCACGATGGCCGAACGCAGGTATTGAGCCGTGGGTAACCCGGCAGGGATGCCGGGTTAGCCGCCCCAGGCCATGGATGGCCTGTGGCGGCGGCCCACGGATCAATGCCGAAGTGAGGGCATGCCGAGCCTAGGCGAGGTACCGAGTGGGGGGGCGAAGCGTTTTGGTTACTTTGGCGCTTTTCCAAAGTGACCCGCCGTAAGGGCGGAACCCTAAGTAGCCGTGACCGCAGGAATGGATATGTACACCGTCCAAAAAATGCAGCGCCAGAACAGACGCCATCGCGAGCAAGCTTCGCTCCTACAGGAGCCCAGCCGCTGTTACCGCAGCAACGGATATGCACACAAGAAAATCGCGACCTAAAGCCCTTCTCACTGCACCGGCAAAAAATTCATCAGCAACAGGCTTTGCGCATAGTTCAACCCGATGCGCCGGTAGCGCTCATCCAGCATCTGCGTCAACAAATCCAACCGCGCCACGATCTTCCCGAACTCCACAGCAAAACTCAGATTGCTGCCCTCCTCCGAAATCTCATTGGAAAACAGCAACAGCTCTCCATTGGCCCCCTGCCGCTGACTGAGCATCCAGGTGGCCTTTTCAATATTGCGCGCCGCATTGCTGACAAACTGCGGATCGATAGTGTCGGTCATAAAAAATTCGGTGCGCCCGCCATGGGCGGTAACCAGCATGCTGCCGATCGCATAGATAAAGGCCCCGACCCGGTCGCCACGAAACTCCGGGCTCAGGGCATAACTCAGCGCGGCCAGGTCGCGGCGGTCGCCCAAGGCCGGCAAGGCCTTCTGCTGTTCGATGGCCTGGCGGATATCTCGTGCGGCGCTGGTGGCGTCGGTGTAGCCCCACTCGCGCCACTGGTTGGGGTTGCGCAGGTAGAGCTTGTTCATCAGCAAATAAAGGCTTTGCAGGTTGTCGCGCATGCTCAGGGTGGCCATGCGGTCGACACTGGTCTGGAAGAATTCCTGGGGTTTGCCATTGCTGAACTGGTGGACCATGTCACGCCCCTGCTGCTGGCTGCAGCCACTGGCGCAGACCATCAAGACAGCAGCCAGCCACAGCGGCTGGCGCAACACATGCAGAAAACAACGAGAAAGCGGATAAACCATCGGCACCGTTCTGGACTCTGGCCGCGCGGGGAATCGGCGCGGCCTGGCCAGGAGTAGAACCGCAAAAACGCAAAAAGTGCGGTGGCCGCAACCTCAGCGCAGTTGCAGCGGGTCCACCAACCCGACGGCGATGGCCATGCCCACCAGTTCCGGCAAGTGCTCGGCTTGCATGCGTTTCATCACCCGTGCCCGGTACAGGTCGATGGTCTTGACACTGACCCCCAGCTGCTCGGCGATCTCGCGGTTGCTGTAGCCCTGCACCAACGGCAGCAACACGTCCTTCTCCCGCGGCGTGAGGCTCTCCAGGCGCGCTTCGACCCGGGCCTCCCCGGCGTTGCGGCTGTGGCGGTCGTCGGCGCGACTCAGGGCCTGCTGCACACTGTCCAGCAGCAGCTGTTCGTTGTAGGGCTTCTCGATGAAGTCCACGGCGCCGGCCTTGAACGCCCGCACCACAATGGGCACATCGGCGTGGCCGCTGACGAAGATCAGCGGCAGGTGGATATCCCGCTGGCGTAGCTCTTCCTGGACGTTGAGCCCGCCCATGCCGGGCATGCGCACATCCAGCAGCACGCAGGCGTCGAGGCTGGGGTCGCAGTGTTCGAGGAACTCCCGACCGCTGGTGAAGGGCACGGCCTTGAGGCCCACCGACTCCAGCAGCCAGACGGTGGAGTCGAGCATGCCCGGGTCGTCGTCGACCACATACACCAGCTGCTGCGCCGCACTCGTCATTGCCTTGCTCCTGTTGTCGGTTGGGTGAATGAATCGGCTTGCGCCGGGGCCGTCGCCGGCAAGTGGCAGCACATCTTCAAGCCGCGGCTCTGGGGCTGGGCCTGCAAGTCGCCGCCGAAGCCTTCGACGATGCTGCGGCTCATGGACAGCCCGAGCCCCAGGCCATTGGCCTTGCTGGTGTAGAAGGGGGTGAACAGCTGCGCCAGCTGCTCGGCGGAGACGCCCGGGCCCTGGTCGCTGACGCTGACCTCGACCCCGCCTTCGCTACTGGCCTGGGCGCCGAGGACGATCTGCGAGCCCTGCTGCGGATGCACCTCGCGATTGGCCTCGATGGCGTTGCGCAACAGGTTCAACAGCACCTGCTCGAGCAAGATCCGGTCGGCGTACACCGGCGGCAGATTATCCGCCAGGCGCAGCTCGATCGTCACCTGGCAGGCCTGCGCCTCCCAGGCGCACAGGCGCACCGTTTCCCGGGCCACCTCGGCGAGGTCGAGGGCCTGGACCCGGCGCCCGCCCTTGCGCAGGAAGGCCCGCAGACGCTTGATCACTTCGGCGGCGTGGGTGGCCTGTTCGGCGATCCGCTCCAGGCCCTGGGCGACCTTCTGCACAGCCTGGGGTTGAGTATCCAAGGCTTGCAGATAGCGCTGGCTGGCGTTGGCGTAATTGACCACCGCCGCCAGCGGCTGATTGATCTCATGGGCGATGCCCGAGGCCAGTTCGCCCAGGGTCACCAGGCGCGCGGTGTGGGCCAGTTCGTCCTGGTGATGGCGCTGCTGGGCCTCGCGCAATTCCCGTTCGCTCTGGTCGTGGGCCACCAGGGAATAGAAGCGCTCGCCACTGGCCGCGCGATGGGCCAGCAGCATCAGCGACACCGGCACCGACGCGCCGCCGGCCGGCGGTTGCAGGCGCGCCTCGATGCTCCAGCGGCCTGTGTGTTCGGCGCGCTGCCAGCCTTCGCGTTGCAGGCTGTGCAGCACTTCCTGGGTGAGGATGCTTGCCAGGTCCGGCATCGGCTGCCCGGCCTCCAGGCCCAGGGTGCGCCGGGCCGCCGGGTTGAGGTAGGTCACCGCGCCGCCGGGCTGAATGAACAGCACCGGGTCGGGGTTGGCCTCCACCACTTCCGCCAGGCGCCGCTTGTTCTCTTCGGCCTGGACCCGGGAGGTGATGTCCCGGGACACCGCCACCACTTCCACCACCGCCCCGGTGTAGGTTTCGCGGATCGCCCGGCAGGCGGTCTCGAACCACAGGTAATGGCCGTCGCGATGGCGGATGCGGAAGGTCATGGTGTGGTAACCATCCTGCTCCAGGGCGTCCCGGGTGCGCTGCGTCAGCCCGGCCAGGTCCTGGCTGTGGAACAGGCTGCGGGCCAGGCGCCCGCGCAGTTCTTCGGGCCAGTAGCCGAGCAGGGTCCAGGAGGCCGGCGAGGCGTCGAGAAAGGTGCCGTCCGGGGTATGCCGGGAAATCAGGTCGGTGGTGTTCTCGGTGATCAGCCGGTACAGGCGCCGGGCCGTGGCCGACTCGCGCTCGGCGAGGATCTGCGCCGTGGCTTCGCGGCAACGGGCCAGGACCCGTTGCCTGTGCGGGTCGGGGATAAAGCTCCAGAGCAGCACCCGCTCGCCCCACTGGGCCTCGACCTCTTCGATGGCCCGCTGCTGCTCCAGGCAGGCCCGGACCAGGGCCGGGTGATTGACCGGCAGCAGCGCCACGACCTCGCTCGACGCCTCGCTATCCAGCCATTGCCGGAGCGCGGGGTTCAGGTCCACGGGCCGCGCCTCGGCGTCCAGCAGCAGGCTGGGTTGCGGGTCATGGCCGAGCCAGGGCGAGTCCGGCAGCCGGCCTTCACGCTGCAGACGCAGCCAGCGGTTCAAGTGGGTGGAGGTGGGCATAGTCAATAAACCTGCGGGCCGGATCAGCGAATTATTAATATAGTAGAAATACTATACAACTCAGGTAGTACTTCCATATCCATTGCCAAGCAGTATATAAAAGCTCCCGGATAAGTCACCGAGTGCCGCCAGGATCTGCAAGAAAACTCGCCGAGCAAAGATCAGGCAAGGCAAAAACAGGTGAGGAAGCGGAGTGTAGGGACCTACATGAGCATTCCGAGCCTGTTTTTAACGCAGCATGATCGAAGCGCAGGCAGTTTTCTTACAGATCCTAAAAGGGCCTCGGCCAATAGAGCTAATAATCAGCCACCGGATACCCGAACCATGTCCATCTACGAGCAAGGCCTCGCGCCGACGGCCGTCAACCATATCGCCCTGTCCCCCTTGAGCTTCATCGAGCGCACCGCCGCCGTTTACCCCGATTACCCGGCGGTGATCCACGGTTCGATCCGCCGCACCTGGGCCCAGACCTACAGCCGCTGCCGGCGCCTGGCCTCGGCCCTGGCCGGACGCGGGATCGGCAAGAACGACACGGTGGCGGTGATGCTGCCGAACATCCCGGCCATGCTCGAGGCCCATTTCGGCGTGCCGATGATCGGCGCCGTGCTCAACGCCCTCAACGTGCGCCTGGACGCCGAGGCCATCGCCTTCATGCTGGCCCACGGCGAGGCCAAGGTGCTGATCGCCGACCGCGAGTTCCATGAGGTGATCCACGCCGCCGTCGCCATGCTCGACCAGCCGCCACTGGTGATCGACCTCGACGACCCCGAGTACGGCGAGGGCCAGCCGGTCAGCGAGCTGGACTACGAGGCCTTCCTCGCCGAGGGCGACCCGGATTTCGCCTGGCAGTGGCCGGATGACGAATGGCAGGCCATCGCCCTGAACTACACCTCGGGCACCACCGGCAACCCCAAGGGCGTGGTCTATCACCACCGCGGCGCCTACCTCAACTCCCTGGGCAACCAGATGACCTGGGCCATGGGCAACCACCCGGTGTACCTGTGGACCCTGCCGATGTTCCACTGCAACGGCTGGTGCTACCCCTGGACCGTCACCGCCCTGGCCGGGGTCCATGTGTTCCTGCGCCGGGTCGACCCGCAGAAGATCCTCAACCTGATCCGCGAGCACCTGGTCACACACCTGTGCGGCGCGCCCATCGTGCTCAATGCCCTGGTGAACATGCCGGACTCGGCCAAGGCCGCCATCGATCACCCGGTCGACGCCATGGTGGCCGGGGCCGCGCCACCGGCCAAGGTGATTGGCGCGGTGGAGGAAATGGGCATCAAGGTGACCCACGTCTACGGCCTGACCGAGGTCTACGGCCCGGTGACCCTGTGCGCCTGGCACGCCGCCTGGGACGAGTTGCCCCTGGAACAGCGGGCGCAGATCAAGTCGCGCCAGGGCGTGCGTTACCCGACCCTGGAAGGGGTGATGGTGGCCGACCCGAAAACCCTCGCGCCCACGCCCCGCGACGGCCAGACCATCGGCGAGATCTTCATGCGCGGCAACACGGTGATGAAGGGCTACCTGAAGAACCCCAGCGCCACCGCCGAGGCCTTCGAGGGCGGCTGGTTCCACACCGGCGACCTGGGGGTGACCCACCCGGACGGTTATGTGGAGATCCGCGACCGGCTCAAGGACATCATCATTTCCGGCGGCGAGAACATCTCCACCATCGAACTGGAAGGCGTGCTCTATCGCCACCCGGCGGTGCTGGAAGCCGCGGTGGTGGCCCGCCCCGACGAGAAATGGGGCGAGACGCCCTGCGCCTTCATCACCCTCAAGGCCGACCACCAGCAGGTCAGCGAGGCCCAGATCATTGCCTTCTGTCGGGAACATCTGGCGGGCTTCAAGGTGCCGCGCACCGTGGTGTTCAGCCAATTGCCCAAGACCTCCACCGGCAAGATCCAGAAGTTCGTCCTGCGCGACATGGCGAAAAACCTCTAGTTTGAATAGACACAAACCCCGCGCACGTCGTCGTCCTGCTGGGAGTCGGCATGGCGGGGTCTAGCCTTTTTGAATCACCCGGCCCCGGCCGTTCAACCGCCACTCTTGCCCGAGGTTTGTTGCGATGCCTGAATTCAACGCCCCCCTGCGCGACATGCGCTTTGTCCTGCATGAAGTGTTCAACGCGCCCAGGCTCTGGGCCCGGCTGCCGGCCCTGGCGGAGACGGTGGATGCCAATACCGCCGACGCGATTCTCGAAGAGGCGGCCAAGGTCACCGGCCAGCTGATCGCCCCGCTCAACCGCAGCGGCGACGAGGAAGGCGCCACCTGGGACAACGGCCAAGTGCGTACCCCGGCCGGTTTCAAGGAAGCCTACGGCACCTATATCCAGGGCGGCTGGGTCGGCCTGAGCGGCAACCCGGCCTACGGCGGCATGGGCATGCCGAAGATGCTCGCGGTGCAGTTCGAAGAGATGCTCTACGCCGCCAATTCCAGCTTCGCCCTGTATTCGGCCCTGAGTTCCGGCGCCTGCCTGGCCATCGACGCCCACGCCAGCGAGGCGCTCAAGGCGCTGTACCTGCCGCCCATGTACGAAGGCCGCTGGGCCGGCTCCATGTGCCTCACCGAGGCCCATGCCGGCACCGACCTGGGGATCATCCGCACCCGCGCCGAACCCCAGGCCGACGGCAGCTACCGCATCAGCGGCAGCAAGATTTTCATCACCGGCGGCGAGCAGGACCTGACCGAAAACATCATCCACCTGGTGCTGGCCAAGCTGCCGGACGCCCCGGCCGGGCCCAAGGGCATCTCGCTGTTCCTGGTGCCGAAGATCCAGGTCGACGCCCAGGGCAACCTGGGCCAGGCCAACGCGGTGAGCTGCGGCTCCATCGAGCACAAGATGGGGATCAAGGCCTCGGCCACCTGCGTGCTGAACTTCGACGGCGCCAGCGGCTGGCTGATCGGCGAGGCCAACAAGGGCCTGGCGGCAATGTTCACCATGATGAACTACGAGCGCCTGTCCATCGGCATCCAGGGCATCGGCTGCGCCGAGAACGCCTACCAGAACGCCCGCACCTACGCCCGCGAGCGGATCCAGAGCCGCTCGCCCGCAGGCCCGGTGGCCAAGGACAAGATCGCCGACCCGATCATCGTCCACCCCGATGTGCGGCGCATGCTGCTGTCCATGAAAGCCATGACCGAAGGCGGCCGGGCCTTCGCCAGTTACGTCGGCCAGCAGCTGGACCTGGCCAAGTTCGCCGACCAGCCCCACGAGCGGCACAACGCCGAGGCCCTGGTGGCGCTGCTGACCCCGGTGGCCAAGGCGTTCTTCACCGACACCGGGCTGGACAGCTGCATCCTCGGCCAGCAGGTCTTCGGCGGCCACGGCTATATCCGCGAATGGGGCCAGGAACAGCTGGTGCGGGATGTGCGCATCGCGCAGATCTACGAAGGCACCAACGGCATCCAGGCCCTGGACCTGCTGGGGCGCAAGGTGGTGGGCAACGGCGGCGTGGCCCTGCGCCTGTTCACCGGCGAGATCCGCGACTATGCCTACCTGCCCGGCGCCGCCTACGCCGCCGAGCTGCTGGACGCGGTGCAGCGCCTGGAAGACCTCAGCGACTGGCTGCGCGAGCAGGCGGTGCAGAACCCCAACGCGGTGGGCAGCGCCTGCGTCGAGTACCTGCACCTGTTCGGCTATATGGCCTACGCCTACCTGTGGGCGCGCATGGCCCAGGTGGCCGAGCACAAGCACGCCGAGGACGAAAGCTTCTACGGCGCCAAGCTGGCCACGGCGCGCTTCTACTTCAGCCGCCTGCTGCCGCGCATCCTCAGCCTGGAGCAGAGCATCCGCGCCGGCAGCTCCTCGCTGTTCGGCCTGGAAGCGGAGCAGTTCTAACCCCCTCGGGCGGGGCTCCTGTGCCCCGCCCTGCTGCCCAATACTGCACGGCGGCGGGTGCAAAACCGGCGGCGGCCTTGCATACTTCGCGCCCCGAACACCGCCCAAGGAAGAAACGTGTTGGCGCCTGCCCCAATCATTGCCCGTCCAGCCATGCTGCTGCCCGGCACTGCGCACCTGATCGACACCTTAGCTACTCGCCCATTCCCGCCTGGTGATCCGGCCCTGTCCGCCACCGGCAGCGGCTTGCCATTCGCTTGAATCCGGCCCGCCCCGTGCCATCCCCTTCCCTGTCTTTGTCGAGAACTCCCATGCGTCGCCTGTTCACCCTGTGGTTATGGATCAACGCCCTCCTGAGCGGAATCGCCGTGGCGGCCCCGCTGGCGTTGATGGTGTTTGCCGACCTGCAACTGATCGTCCCCCGGGACGTCAGCGGCACCCTGTTCGGCGGGGCCATGGGCTTTCAGCTGTACCTCGGCCTGTGGCTCGTCTGCGCCCTCGGCTTGACCCTGGCCCTGCTCACGCGCATGCCCGGCGCCCGCCTGGCCTGGATCGTCGCCGGGCTGGTGCCGCTGCTGCTGGGCGCCTGGTGGCGGATCAATTACCCGGACGATGCCGACGGCAACCTGATCTTCAGCCCGCAAGCCTGGGAGCTGGACTACGCCATGGCGATCGGCTGCGGCTTTATCTTCAGCGGGCTGTACTGGTATCGACGCGGGCGTCTCAAGCCTCGGCCAGCCGCCACTAGCGCGGATGTGCTGTTTCTCCGGACCCTCGGCGCGCTGATCCTGGCCAGCCTGTTCATCCTTCCGCCGCTGAACTTGATCAAGCAGCAGGCCCTGCCCAATTGTGCGTTCAACAAGGCCGGGCAACAGCTGACGGTGTGCCTGGGCGATGACCCGAACGAGCAGGTGATTGTCGACTGAAGGATGGCTGTGGCCTGGCACGAGCAGCCCAGCGAGCAGCGCATGTCGGTGCGCCGGAAACCAGGCCAGGGCCGCCAGTAAATTGCATTGCGCCGCACACCATCGCAGGATGTCGCCCTGACCCACAACCGCTCAAAAGGACGTGTTCATGACAATTCGTGCTGTGGTTTTCGATTTTGGTGGCGTGCTGTTCGACTGGAATCCGCACCACCTGTACCGCCAACTGATCCCTGACGATGCCCGCCGCCAATGGTTCCTCGACACCATTTGCACCCAGGCCTGGAATACCCAGCAGGACGCCGGACGGACGCTGGCCGAAGCGACCCACAGCCTGGTGGCCGAACACCCGGAGCATGCGCCCCTGATCGAGGCCTATTACGGACGCTGGCCGGAAATGCTCCGCGGCCAGCTGGATGAAGGCGTGGCCTTGCTGGAAGACCTGCACCAGGCGCAAATGCCGCTGTTCGGGCTGACCAACTGGTCCCGGGAAACCTTCCCCTATGCCTGGGACAACTACCCGTTCCTGCAGCGTTTTCGCGACATAGTGGTCTCCGGGCAGGAGCGGCAGATCAAGCCTGATGCGGAGATCTACCACACCACTCTGCAACGCATTCGCGCGCACCTGCCGGAGGTGGCGCCTCAGGAGTTGGTGTTCATCGACGATCACGCGCCGAATATCGTCGCCGCCAACGCCCTGGGCTGGCATGCGATTCACCACCAGTCGGCGGCTGAGACCCGGCGGCAGTTGCAGGCGTTGGGATTGACGGTTTGACGCCAGCCTGTCAGCTCGCCGGCTGGTATCGCGCGCGGTAGCGGCCAGGGCTTTCGCCGGTCCATTTCTTGAACGCGCGGTGAAAGGCGCTGGGCTCCTGGAAGCCGGTGCGCTCGGCGATTTCGCCGATGCTCGCGCGGCTCTGGCGCAGCAGTTCGACGGCCATGCCGCGGCGCACTTCGTCCTTGATTTCCTGGTAGGACACACCCTCGCGCTCCAGGCGCCGCCGCAGGGTGCTGGGGCTGACCTGCACCTCGCCGGCGAAGGCTTCCAGGGTCGGCCACTGGCTGTAATGACTGCGGCGCAGGCGTTGATAGACCTGGGTCGCCAGGCCGTGCTGGTTGCGAAAACGGATCACCAGCCATTGCGGCGCGCTGCGCAGAAAGACCTTGAGCGAGGCCAGGTCCTGGACCACCGGCAGGCGCAGGAAACGGCTGGCGAATTCGATTTCGGTGCGCTCGGCGCCGAAGGTCAGGTTCGGCCCCCAGAGCAAGGCATCGTCGCTCAGGGACAGGCGCGGATAACGGAAGTCGGCGCGGTCGATGGGAATGCGCCGCCCGCCGAGCCAGCACAGCAGGCTGATCATCAGCACCAGGAAGGTCTCTTCGCCAAAACGCCCGGCGGCTTCATCGCGAGGCTGGCTGTCGAGGCTCAGCACCGCGCGCTTGCCGCGCACACTGAGGCTGCCGCGAAAGTCGCGCAGGAACAGGCCGAAGTTGGCCAGACACTGGCGCAGGGCTTTTTCCAGGGTCGGCTCCTGGATCAGCCCACGGCAGATCAGGGCAAAAGCCCCCGGCGGCAGGCCGTGGGAATCGAGCTGGAAAAACTCGTCCTGCAGCTCGCGGATCTGGATCAGCCACAGGGCCGCGAACGCGCTGGCCGGCACCCGCGCCTCGGGCTGGCCGAGCAAGGCCGGATCGATGCCCGCCTCGGCCAGCACCGCGGCCAGGCGCTCGGGCCGCTCACCCAAGGCGTGGACCATGACCTGCACGAAGTAGACCGCGACCGAATCCTTTTCCCGCATGGAATGACTGCTCTCTGTGACTGTGAACATGGCAAAAAACGCCAGCGCGGCTGAGCGCTTTTGGCATAGGCCGGGGTCGGCGCGGGCACTAGACTCGCGCCTCGAAGGTTGCATTGCAAGACGCGTTCGCGCTGCTCTGCGACACGCCCGGACGAAGAAAGAGAAGCCAAGATGAATCTGCAGAATATCGGCGTGATCGGCGCCGGCACCATGGGTAACGGTATCGCTCAGGTCTGTGCCCAGGCCGGGTTCGACGTGACCTTGCTGGACATCAGCGACAGCGCCCTGCAAAAGGCCGTGGCCACGGTGGGCAAAAACCTCGACCGGCAGGTCGCCAAGGGCAGCCTGGACGAAGCGCAGAAACAGGCGATTCTGGGGCGCATCCGCACCAGCACCGACTACGCCAGTCTGGTCGATGCGCAGTTGGTGATCGAGGCCGCCACGGAAAACCTCGAGCTGAAACTGCGGGTGCTGCAACAGATCGCCGCCCAGGTTGCCAGCACCTGTGTCATCGCCTCCAACACTTCGTCGCTGTCGATCACCCAGCTCGCCGCCAGCGTCAGCGCGCCCGAGCGCTTTATCGGCCTGCACTTCTTCAACCCGGTGCCGGTGATGGGCCTGATCGAAGTGATTCGCGGCCTGCAGACCAGCGACGCGACCCACACCCTGGCCCTGGACATGGCCACCCGCCTGGGCAAGGTCGCGATCACCGCCGGCAACCGCCCGGGCTTCGTGGTCAACCGCATCCTGGTGCCGATGATCAACGAGGCGATCCTGGTGTTGCAGGAAGGCCTGGCCAGCGCCGAGGACATCGACGCCGGCATGCGCCTGGGCTGCAACCAGCCGATCGGCCCGCTGGCCCTGGCCGACCTGATCGGCCTGGACACCCTGCTGGCGATCCTCCAAGCCCTCTACGACGGCTTCAACGACAGCAAATACCGGCCCGCGCCGCTACTCAAGGAAATGGTCGCCGCCGGTTACCTGGGGCGCAAGACCGAACGCGGCTTCCACCGCTATGGCTGAGCGTTGCTCGCGTTTCGCCGAAAGCCGCGACAGGGCCCTGGAGCTGTTCGCCAGCAAGGGTTTCGGCCAGGTCGGCATGCGCGAGCTGGCGAGCTATCTGGGGTTGACCCCGGGCTCGCTGTATCACCATTACCCGAGCAAGCAGCACCTGCTGCTGGACCTGATCGAAGAGTTCTACGACGAACTGCTCGGCACCCTGGGGCGCATCGAACGGCGGCGCAAGGCGCCGGACGATCGCCTGCGCACCCTGATCCGCGCCCACCTGAAACTGCACCGGGAACTGCCTCGGCATTTCCGCCTGGTGGAGCGCGACAGCGGTTGCCTGAACCAGGACCAGCAGCAACGGGTGCGCCAGCTGCGCGAGCAATATGAACGCCGCCTGCTGATGCTCCTCGGCCCGCTGCCGCGGCTCGGCGACGCGGCGCTGCTGGCCACCGGGCATGCCATCGCCAGCCTGCTCAACAGTGCGCCCGGCTGGCTGGCCGAACAGCCCTTGGCCGAACACGAGCGCGAAACCCTGCTGGAACACCTGCTCAGCGGCGCCCTGGAACGGCTGTTGCACAGCTCGCCGCAGAGTGCCGTGGCCTGACGCCGGGCCGGGGCGATCCTGCCCTTTTCCGCCCACTTCCGAGAGTCGAAGTACCCCCGCCGCTTGTATCTATTCTGCGTAAGCCGCGTCCTGCTGATTGCCAAACGCGCTATGTCGCCGCGCCAGTTGCTTGTCCCGCCTGAATATATTTTTTCCCGATAACGGCTATTCAAAGTTATTCGGTGGCCCTTGCGTTTGCCCCGTGCCCGGCCTGCTTAACTGCAAAAGCTGCCGGATAGCGCAGTCTCTACAACCCCCCACGGAAGGCAAAGCCATGAGTTCATCCTCGCAACATGTCATTCCGCCCTATGGAGTGGCGATTCAGAAAGCAATCTCCCTCGGCGACCTGCCGCAGATGAAGTCCCTGCTCAAACAGCGCGATAAATCCCAGAAAGAATCCAAGGATCTGAGCAGCGCTTACGAGCAATTGACACAGGAAGTCGCCCGTCTGGAACGGCGCTAAGGCCGTTTCCATTTTCTAATGCACTGGAGGCAATCATGTCCGGTTCCACTACGTCCCCTGTTGGCCTGTTTCCCCTCAGCTACCGGATCGGCAATCCGATCCCGGGCGCGCCGAGCCTTGCTCTCAACCTGTTGGTCTACACCCCCGACCAGACCGTGCGCGGCACCTCGCTCATCACCCAGGCGGTCAATCCGCCCCTGGAGTTGCAGTCCGATGTGTGGGGGCAATACACCTACCTGACCGTCATGCCGCCCAGCACGAGCAAGATCCTGGTGACCGCCCAGGGCAATCAGGGCGGACCGAGCTCCAACTCGATCGTCACCTTCAAGATCCAGTTGGTGGTGGGCGAAGACTGGCAAAGCGGCGTCGCCAACTACCAGTACTACAACGGCCATCAATGGGTATCGGTCGAAAACGTTCCGGCCCATCTGGTCGGGCCGGTGCCCTCCTACACCCTGCAAACGCACCAGGAAACCGCTCCGGCCCTGCAGGCGTATCCACCAATCCATCCGCTGTATGCCGCGCCAATCCATGGCGCCATCGCCAGCGGCGACCTGGCCCAGATGAAAACCCTGGCCAGCCAGGCCACGCAGCAACTGGAGCAGTTGCCACAACTGCGCAACGCGCTGGATGCAGCCAAGGACGAAATCGGCAAGCTCGAGCGCCGCTGACCGCCGCTCGCCCCTGACCCGACTTCCCTGAATACGAACAAGGAGTTGCACCATGCAAACTGGACTGTTCCACACCCGCCTCCACGTCACCACGGCGCTGCTGGGGGCCCCGGTTCTGACCCTCGACCTTCTGGTCAACACCCCGCAGAAAAAAGTCAGCGGCGTGGCCCGCGTGTTCAAGAGCACTTATCCGCCGGTGAACTTCTTCGCCGACGTGTGGGGTGAGTATTCCCAGCTCCATCTGGACCCCTCGACCGAAGGCCACATCATTCTAAAGCTCGACGGCAACCCCAGCGGTCCGACCAGCCAGATCGCCGAGACCTTCCACCTGCAGGGGATTCTCGGGCTCGACTGGGCCAGCGGTTCCGCCAGCTACCGGTACTACTACCAGGGCAGCTGGCAGGACGTGCAGCACGGCACCGTCAGCCAGGCGTCGATCCCGCACCCCGAACCCGTGCCGCATCACCCCATCCCGCTGTATGCCGTGGCGGTGCAGCATGCCCAGGCCAGCGGTGACCTGGCGCAACTCAAGGCGGTGGTCCGCCAGGGCGAACAGCAGCTGGCCAACAGCGATGCGTTGCGTAGCGCCTTGCAGCAGTTGAACGCCGAGATCACCCGCCTCGAAGCTCGCTGAAAGGTGGCGTCCGGGCCTGGCCTTCCTTCCCCGGGGNCCCGGCTCTCCACTGGCAAACCCTATGTCCGCACGGGCACCGCCAGGGACGGCGCGGACATCCGTCAGGTTCGTGCCGCGCGCCTGTGTGCGCCCAAAGGACTGTCCATGTCAGCCAATCGCCCCGCCCGCTACCTCAGCGAAACCGACCTCAAGCGTTACGTACCTGTGCATGTGGTCTGGGAGATCACCCTCGCCTGCGACCTCAAATGCCTGCATTGCGGCTCGCGCGCCGGCCATCGACGACCCAACGAACTCAACACCCAGGAATGCCTCGACGTGATTGACGCCCTCGCCGCCCTCGGCACGCGGGAAGTCACCCTGATCGGCGGCGAAGCCTATTTGCGCAAGGACTGGACCCGCCTGATCCAGGCCATCCACGACCACGGCATCTACTGCGCGATCCAGACCGGCGGGCGCAACCTCACTCCGGCGAAAATGCAGGCCGCGGTGGATGCCGGGCTCAACGGCGTGGGGGTTTCGCTGGACGGCCTGGCGCCCTTGCATGATGCCGTGCGCAACGTCCCGGGCTCCTTCGACAAGGCCGTGGACACCCTGCGCCGGGCCAAGCAGGCCGGGCTCGCGGTCAGCGTCAACACGCAGATCGGCGCGGCCACCCTGCCCGACTTGCCGCAGCTGATGGACCAGATCATCGAACTGGGCGCCACCCATTGGCAGATCCAGCTGACGGTGGCCATGGGCAACGCGGTGGATCACCCGGAACTCTTGCTGCAGCCCTATCAATTGCTGGAGGTCATGCCGCTGCTGGCGCGCCTCTACCGCGAAGGCCTGGAACGCGGCCTGCTGATGAACATCGGCAACAACATCGGTTACTACGGTCCTTACGAACATATGTGGCGCGGCTTCGGCGACGAGCGCGTGCACTGGAGCGGCTGCGCCGCCGGGCAGACGGTGCTGGCCCTGGAAGCCGACGGCACGGTGAAGGGCTGTCCTTCGCTGGCGACAGTGGGGTTCTCCGGCGGCAATGTGCGCGACATGAGCCTGCACGACATCTGGCACTACAGCGAAGGCATGCATTTTGGCCGCCTGCGCTCGGTCGACGACCTCTGGGGTTATTGCCGCACCTGCTACTACAACGACGTATGCCGCGGCGGCTGCACCTGGACCTCGCACTCGCTGCTGGGCAAGCCGGGCAACAATCCGTACTGCCACTACCGCGCCCTGGACCTGCAGAAAAAGGGCCTGCGCGAACGCATCGTCAAGCTTGAGGACGCCGCCAAGGCGTCGTTCGCGGTCGGCCGCTTCGACCTGATCACCGAACGCATCGACACCGGCGAGACAGTCAGCAGCGTCAGCGACAGCGGCCAGGTGATCAAGCTGGCGTGGATCAACCAGGGGCAGAAATCCCCCGAGGAAGGACGCCTGCCCACCCGACTGGCCCTGTGCCGCGGCTGCTGGCAGTACATCCATGCCCACGAAACCACCTGCCCGCACTGCTCGGCCGATGTGGCCAGCGCCGAGGCCGGCTACCTGGCCGATCGCGCCCGGCAGCAGGCGATCATGGACCGCCTGACCGGCCTGCTGGGCATGCCTCAATCCCGGTTGGTGTAACGACCAGCCAAGGCCCGTCGCCAACCGGGCGGCGGGCCTGCCGAGGGTTGTAGGCGCAGCGTGCACCTGGGGCGATAACCCGCCACGGGTCCATGAGAAAACCGTCTAAGAACAAGCCCACTGCCACACAGGTTTAGGCTTTGCTAGTGGAGGTCTCACCCATCAGCTTTTGCCAGCGGGCAGACGCGCCCGCTGCCCCTGCCTATCCGGGAGCCCCACCATGAAAATCAATCCCTACCTGATCTTCAACGGCGATTGCGCAGCCGCCTTCAAGTTCTACGCCCAGTGCCTGCAAGGCACCCTCGAAATGATGATGACCTTCGGCGAAAGCCCCGCCCGCGAGCATATGCCCGCCGAGTATCACAACCTGATCATCCACACCCGCCTGCTGGTGGGCGACCAGGCCATCATGGGCTCGGACAGCACGCCCGATCGGCCTTACTCGGGTATCCATGGCTGCTCGATATCGCTGAACGTCGACAGCATCGCCGAGGCCGAGCGGGTGTTCGCCGCGCTGGCGGACCAGGGCACTGTGCAGATGCCGTTGGAGGCCACCTTCTGGGCGGCGCGCTTCGGCATGCTGGTCGACCGCTTCGGCGCGTCGTGGATGGTCAACTGCGAAAAGGACCAGTGACAGGCGCCTGTCGTTAAGCCAAAGGTGCCGCGGCGATCCGCGGTACCTCAGGCCTCGCGCTTGGCCTCCATCGCCTGCATGGCCCCCAGCCGCTGACGCATGCCTTCGCTGGCCATCGGCCCGACCTGGACCGTGCACTCCTCCAGCGGCACCGGGCGACCATCGACCAGGTCCGCCATCATCGGCTGCACCGGCCGGCCGGTGGCGCGCTCGACAAGCTGCACGCTTTCCCCTTCCGGCGCGTAATGGCGATTGCCCCAGGCGACAAACGCCATCAGCACCACGCGAAAATCCTCGCCCCGGGCCGTCGGCACGTATTGGTAGCGCAGCGGCCGCTGGCTGTAGGCCTGGCGCTCCAGCAAGCCGGCCTCGACCAGCGAATTCAACCGGCGGGTGAGCATGTTGGGGGCGATCTCCAGGCTGCGGGAAAACTCCTCGAAACGCCGCAGGCCATGCAGGGCGTCGCGCATGATCAGGATGCTCCACCACTCGCCCACCCGCTCCAGACTGCGGGCAATCGGGCATTCTTCGTGAAGGAGGGTCTTGCGTTGCATGGCGGTTCCTCGGCTTTCGCAGTTGCGTATTTGTGGTTCGGGCATGTTACTTTCATGATGATAGTGACGTCCATAGAGCGACACACCCCACACGAGATGAAGGAGCTGAAGGTCATGAACAAACGCATTGTCGTCACCGGCATGGGCGCATTGACCCCGCTGGGCTGCGGCGTCGAACAGATCTGGCAACGCCTGCTGGCCGGGCAATCGGGTATCCGCCGGCTACCGGAAGAACTGATCGGCGACCTGCCGATCAGCATCGGCGGCCAGGTTCCCGACCGCATCCAGGACCCGCAGGCCGGCTTCGATCCGGACGCGCTGCTGGCGCCCAAGGAACAGCGCAAGATGGACCGCTTCATCCTGTTCGCCCTCGCCGCCGCCCAGGAGGCACTGACCCAGGCCGGCTGGACGCCGCAGACCGCCGAAGCCCAGGAACGTACCGCCACCATCATCGCTTCGGGCGTGGGCGGTTTCCCGGCCATCGCCGACGCCGTGCGCACCACCGACAGCAAGGGGCCGCGGCGTCTTTCGCCGTTCACCATTCCATCCTTCCTCAGCAATATGGCCGCCGGTCATGTGTCGATCCAGCATGGCCTGAAGGGACCGCTGGGCACACCGGTGACAGCCTGTGCCGCGGGTGTCCAGGCCATAGGTGACGCCGCGCGGATGATTCGCGCCGGGGAGATCGACGTCGCGGTCTGCGGCGGCACGGAAGCCACGATTCACCGGGTCAGCCTTGGCGGTTTCGCTGCCGCGCGCGCCCTGTCGAGCGATTTCAACGACACGCCGGAACGCGCTTCACGGCCCTTCGACCAGGCCCGCGACGGCTTCGTGATGGGCGAAGGCGCCGGCCTGCTGGTGATCGAGGAGCTGGAACACGCCCTGGCCCGGGGCGCCACGCCGATCGCCGAGCTGGTGGGCTACGGCACCAGCGCCGACGCCTATCACATGACCGCCGGGCCAGAAGATGGCGACGGTGCCCGTCGCGCCATGCAACAGGCGTTGCGTCAGGCTGGCGTCGAGCCGTCCCAGGTCCAGCACTTGAACGCCCACGCCACCTCGACCCCGGTGGGCGACAAAGGCGAGCTGGCGGCGATCAAGAGCGTGTTTGGCAACCACAGCGATCTGGCCATCACCTCGACCAAGTCGGCCACCGGTCACCTGCTGGGCGCTGCCGGCGGGATCGAAGCAATCTTCACCATCCTGGCGCTGCGCGACCAGATCGCCCCCGCCACCCTCAACCTGGAAAACCCGGATGCTGCCGCGCAAGGCCTCAACCTGATTCGTGGCCAGGCGCAGCCGCTGGCGATGGAATATGCCTTGTCCAATGGCTTCGGGTTTGGCGGGGTGAATGCCAGCGTGCTGTTCCGGCGCTGGGCGTAAGGCAGGGATTGTTCGCCGGGCACAGGGCGGTTTCAGCGCGGGTTCGCTGGAGCCTCAATGTGCCCGGTCAGCTCTGTGCAACTCAGCTTGCTGTCGAACCCTCCGGCACCTTCGCCAGGTTGCCGTGCATGCGCATCAGCATGGCTTTGAGCTGCTCCACTTCCGCCTCGCTGAAACCCTGGATAGCCACCTCCTCCCAATACATCGCCCGTGGTACCAGCGACTCCACCAGGGCCAGCCCCGCGGGCGTCAGGCTGATACAGACCTGACGGCCATTGGCGTCCTGCCGTTCGCGCAGGATCAGCCCCAGCTTCTGCATGTTGGTCACTTGCCGCGACAAGGTGGAGATCTCCGCCGAGACCCGCCCGCCCAGCTCGCCAAGGCTGAGCCCGCCCTGTTCCCGCAGCACCGCGAGCACCCGGTACATGACCAGCGTCAGGCCATGCTCGCCAAGCTCCTGGGAAAAGCACTCGCCCATGCGCACCCCGACACGGGTGACCAGGTAAGGCACGGCGGTGGAAAAACAGTAACTGTTCAAAGGTTCAGACCTCGGTATCCATTGCTGAGACGGCTCTGCGCGGGGGGCATGTTACGTCGTTGAGCTGATCCGGTGAAATGCGCCTGCCCCTTCCATTCGATGCTGCCCGGGAGGGGGTGGTGGCAAACATGCACTTACAAGTATTGCAAATGCAATACTTGCAAATGCAAATGTCGATTGAAATACTCCTTCCGCGATCGCCCTCGACCCAAGGCCGCCATCGCGTACCGAGCCAAGGAGGCGACACCCGGTTGACTCAACCGACGGCAACCCGGAGCCCTTCCACCTTTCACAACGGCAGATCGTCCCTATGAATGCTTCCTCTTCCTACAGTCTGGCAGCGCGGCTTTTCCACTGGAGCATGGCGCTGATCATCATCGGCGTCTGGCTGATCGGCTTTTACTCCGCCAACCTGCGTGGCGATGTGCCCAGGGGTGGCCCGGCGGTCTTCGTGCACAAGGCGATTGCCAGCACCGTGCTGTTCCTGCTGCTCGCCCGGCTCTGCTATCGCCTGACCCACCGCTACCCGGCCATGCCCGGCAGCGTCTCCAGGGCGATGTCCGGCATCGCCCATATCGCCCACGCCCTGCTCTACCTGGTCGCCATGCTCGCCGTGCCGCTTTCGGGCTGGTACTGGAGTTCGGTCGCCGGTCACCCGATCCCGCTGCTGGGCCTGTTCAACCTGCCGCCCATAGCGCCGGTGGATCAGTCCCGCTACGACCTGGCCATGTGGATACATCGCCTGCTGTCCTGGGGCGCCGGCGCCTTGATCCTGGTCCACGTGCTGGCGGCGCTCAAGCATCACTTCTTCGACAAGGACGACATTCTTGCGCGCATGTTGCCCAGGGTTCGCCGGCGCGGCTGATACCCGGTCTCAAAAGGAGGGAGGATGGGCGGCTGCGGGTCAGCCTCGAGATAACCAAAGTGTAATGACGCTGGATTTATAGCGGCTGGATCGGGCTTTTACTAGGACGATCGTGCCAACACCCCATAACCTGACCCACGCCCTCCAAATGAATGAGTAGCTTGGGCGCAGATTCCGGAGCGCGCAGTCACCAGGCTCCGGAATCCGAGCGAAGAAGAACAAGAAGACTTCAGCTCTTGTTTTTTTTCATGACTTTTTAGTTTGTGAGGGAAAACGAACCATGGCGATATTCGACTACAAGGGCCAAGACGGTCGCGTGCTCATTTCAGATGCCTGGAACCTTGCCACCTACACCAGTGGTGTAGCGACGGTAGGGGCACTCTACAACCTACCCGGGGCGGTCCTGGGCGAAGGCAACACCTTTGCCCTGCCCAAGGGCTGGCGCGAAATCAGCGCCAGTGACCTGAACATCGACAGCAGTCACCTCGACCTGACGGGCAGCTTCAAGGGCGAGAACGTGTCCGGCTCCCAGGCCAAGGTGTTCGGCCAGTACGACGAGAGTGGCAAGCTGGTCAAAATGGGCTTTTCGATTGCCGGCACCAACTCGCCGATGGACCTGCTGGGTTATCCGGCGATGATCGACAACTCCTATATCCGCGGCTACGACTACCTGCTCGACTCGATCAAGAACTACGCCACCAGCCATAACCTGACGGGCAAGGATGTACTGGTCACCGGCTACAGCCAGGGCGGCTCCGTGACCAACAGCATGTACCTGGGCAAGGACACCCTGGCCGACGGCTTTTTCAAGGATTCGGACTACTTCGGCATGGCCTCGCCAAAGGCCGGCAACAGCGACGGCATCTTCAACTTCGGCTTCGAAAACGACATCGTGCATCGGCTCATCGGCGAACAGACCGACCTGAGCGGCGCCATTCTCGCGGCCCTCAAAGGCAGTGACGCCAGCTACACCTCGACCACCGACAACATCGTGCTGTTCGACACGGTCTACTCCCTGCCCACCTGGCCCAACGGCCCCTTCTCCGTGATCAATCCCAGCGGCTGGGTGGCGCACCTCGAAGGCATCTTCATCAATCCCATCCAGCGCATCGGCCAGTCGACGTTCTACGACTACATCGAGCGCGACAGCACCATCATCATCAGCAACCTCGACCCGATCAGCCGCGGCTTCACCTGGGTCCACGACAAAGCGTCCGCCACCTCCAACCACTTCGGCACCCCGGCCTTTCTCCTCGGCACGGACAGCAACGACAAGTTGCAGGACGGCCGCAACGATGACTTCCTGGACGGCTTCGCCGGCAACGACAGCTTCAGGGTCAGCACGGGCACCGACATAGTCGCGGGCGGGGTGGGCGACGACAAAGTCTTCCTGCAGGGTACGGTCTCCAGCTACGAAGCCGTGCGCCTGAGCGACGGCAGCCTGTTTCTCAACGACACCAACGGGCGTTACGGCCTCAAGGAGCTGCACGACGTCGAGCATGTCGAGTTCGAAGGCCTCCTGGGCCAGACCTTGACCCCGGCCTTTACCGTGACCAGCAGCAAGCTCGACTACGAAGGCCTGTTCGGATCGAACAAGAGCTACGCCAAGGCCACCGAAGGCACGCAGCTGGCAGACCTCCTGAAGGGTACCGCCAGCCGCGACCTGATCTTCGGCCAGGGCGGCGACGATCTTATTGAAGGCGGCGCGGGCAATGATCTGCTGCACGGTGGAAATGGCAACGACACCCTGCTCGGCGGCAATGGCAACGACGCCCTCTATGGTGGCGCCCACAACGACATCCTGGTGGGCGGCCTGGGCAACGACACCCTCAGCGGTGGCGTGGGCAGCGATCTGTTTGTCTTCGACCAGGGCGGGTTCGGCCATGACCTGATCAGCGACTTCAACGTTCACCAGAACGGGTTCGATCAGTTGGTGTTCTCCAAATCCCTGTTCACCTCCGCAGCCGCTGTCATCAGCGCCACCAGCCAGCAAGGCAGCGACAGCCTGATCGTGGCGGGAGACAGCAGCATCACCCTGGTAGGGTTCAACCCCGCGCAACTCAGTGCGGATATGATCAGTCTGGTCTGACGTTCGATGGGCACACCCTCCTCCCCTGTGAGGGTGTTGCTCTAGCCGGCTTTGGCCATTTCAGAAATAAAAAAGGGTCCACCTTGGGGTGGACCCTTTTTTGATCGTCCGTTCTTTATTTGGCGTGCTTGAGCCATCGGCAAGATCCCCCTACGAGGGCCATGCTCTTGAGCCTGTATCGATATATTCCGTCAGACCGCCCCGGACACGAATGAAAGCCGGCACCTCGCCGAACCAGTCACGCATCTGCTGTTCCATCCGGGCCTTCTGCCAGCCACCTGCGCGGCCTGGGCGAGTATACGACGCCCCTGCTTCTCTAAGCTGGAAGAGGCCCACATGACCCGGATATCTGCACCCAGCAAGTGGGCGTGGTCTTCGTTGTGGCTGCTGCCGGTGTCGGCCAGGATCTAGGCTTGGACCTACTCCCACACCTCAGGGGCTGGAGACCTCGGACAGGTCAGATAGCTCAAACAGCGACTCAGGCGGCCTTGGTCTGTCCATGTGTCACCAGATATTTGAAGTGAGTTCATCCAGTGCGCCCCTCTAATCGGGGCGAATTGACCGCTCGAAGACGAAGTAGGTGTGGAGGATAGGAAGCTCTATAGCACTGGAGCTTCAAAAATGAGTACCTGGGAAAAAATTGTCCTGACTCTTCTCACGGCAGCCTTGGCTTGGCCTTGGCTGAAAAAGCTTTTCACTTGGAAGTCTGCACTGATACTTGTGCTAGGAGGCATCAGCCTATGGCAAATTTTTAGAACCTAACCAAGATGCAACTCGGCTCGGCAGGCTCGTTCGATCGCCTCCCAGTCGGGTTGCTTGGTTGTCATACCTGTCCCGCTTATCTCAAAGAGTTGAGCCTTTAAGCCGACCGTCATCTTTTTCAATCATCTCGGCGTTAAATGTTGCCGTATGATGCTGCTCAACTTTATCAAACCAATCGCAGGTCACTTGGACGCTGTAACCTTCGCTTATGTCGTTATCAACATATCTAACAGTCATAACCGGGCCACCACTTTTCAAAACCACTAGATCGCCCTTCTCGAAATTCGACATGGCCTTGCTCCATGGATGATTGAGCATTCATCATGGGCTGCAGCAAACCTAGGTGCAATTATCCCTACAGAACCATTAGATGGTTTCCTCATCGCATATCGCGACACGATTTGATTGATTCGCTAAACGTGCCGCGGCCTACGCTGCTAGCTGCAGCTGCTTGTTGAACAGCTCGCGAATCTCGCCAAGCCTGGTCATCACCAGCGGCTCCCTCTTCAAGTGGATCAGGTGGGCCAGCTGGTGGACGATCCCCTCATCAGAAAGGACCTGGCTCGACGGCAGCTCCTTGAACCAGCACACGAACACGGCGAAGTGCAGTGCCGCGGGCAGCTCCTTCAGGAAGCGCTTGTCGGTCATCCCGGCAAAACGGGCGTGCTCCTCGCGCAGATCCTGGTAACTGGCCGAGTACTCGCGGCCACCGATGACGTAGTCCACTACCCCACCTCATCCACTTTCCGTTCAGCCCAGCACTTGCCGAGCTGGCGAGCCTGCTCAACGCCCAGGACGCCGATAAAGCCGGCAGTGGCAAATGACCAGGCGATGCTGAAGCCGAGCGCCTTCACGACCGGCCCCACAACCATCACGATCAGCGCGCCCAGGGCCGCCTCGATGAACTGGCGCTAGGGACTGGTCTCCTTGGCGTCGTACTGAATGCGAAGCCAGGTCAGAGCGAAGGTCAGCACCATGGTGAGGCCGTTCTCTCTCAGGGCGGTAAGGACCAACACCCAGAACGAAGGATCTTTTTCTGGCGTGTTCGGCATCTCGATTTCCTCCCGGTCGGGAGCGGATGGATTAAAAGGCCTGCGTTGGCCCGGGCATAGCCCAAAACAAAAAGGCCCCAGCGAATGCTGGGGCCCTGAATAGGTGCGCGTATCTTTCTGCAGCCCACCAAAGCAGTACCGATAACGACAGGACACTTCCGCTGATGACGCACGCAGTAGCTATACGAGACGTGGGGTCATCTCGCTCTTAACTGATCGTACGGAATCACTAGGCCCATTTGACCCCAGCCTTGAGGCATAACACTGTCATTTGCATGCGCGGTCAGGGTTCTCTCTCTGCAGGTAATGCAATAGCCTGCAACAGTTGGTTCATACCCAAAAACCTTGATGATTAGCTGGATAAGCTCAATGCGAAGGCGAACCATGTCACCTTCAGGATCCATCCAGCCCTTACCAAGGCCAACCATGAATTTAGTTGCTTGTCTTTGTTTTTTGAACCATTCGCGGAAGTTTGTTAACGATGTTTCATTCCATCGCGGTGGGTTACTTGAAGTATCCATGCAATTAATTGTGTTGTAATGAGCAATAGCTATTCGATTCGATGTATCGAAACCCACCACAGCAATACAATTGGCAAGTCCACCGGTACCCACCTCCCCGTTAGCGCTTGCCAAATTGGACAATCTGTCATATCCAGCAGCTTCCATTGCTTGTACCTCCTTTGATTGGAACAACCAGCATAGACGCAGAAAAACATACGTAGCGCATGGGCCTCAAATTGAATTGAGCAAGGCGGCTGCTCTACCACTGGAGCTATGACGGCGAATTCAAGGCATAAAAAATCCGGCGCGACGGCCGGGTTTCACCAAGGCTGAGAAGCCTCAAATGGAGCAGGGAACTGCGCCAGCAGCGACGCAGCTACACCAGAAGACGGATACCACAATTGCAACAGGCTTAAAGAACATTCCAGCGATGTCAGTGATCAGGAAAATCAGCCAGGCGCGCCAGTCCGCCAGATCATCGTTGTGCCACCAGCTCGCGACGACAGCGCCGACCAGTCCTGCGATCAGCAATTCAAACCTGTCGATTTTGTCGAGCAGGCGCTGCAATAACTCCATGCGCTCGACTCCGTGGGTACATGTGAATAGGTCGGCGCCGCTGCACTCCCAGCTCGGAGCAATGGGTGTGGGGAGCCGAAAACGAAAAAGCCCCGATCAATATCGAGGCCTTGAAATGGGTGCGAGACTTCTCGCATGTAAGAGGGTCGCCCCCTGACAGGCACGACCCTTTTGCTACTCCCGCCTTATCTGCGCGGGGCGAGCTTGGGCATTACGCCGCTAGCTCATTTGGGGAGCGATCAGAACTCCCAACCGATATGGCCGTAGGTTGGGTATGGGTCCGTACCGTTATGCTCGGCACTGGTGTTGTCGGGGTAGTAGACCTTCCGTCGACGCGCTGTTGGCGTGAAGCCAAAACGAGCCCAAACCGGGGTTTCTTGAACGATCGCGAGGCTGCCATTTGGCTGAAGGCGCAGAGTGGCGCCAGGATGGCCACCAGTGCCCGACTGCCAGATCGGTACGTTATTCGCTGCATAAATAACGAAATTACCATCATTCTGGAATACAGCTCGAACCGCACCCTTGTTCTGGGTGTAGCTGGCCCATCGAACGCTCCAGTTCGGGCCATAGTTCACGACGTTGCCGTCCCCTTGGAAGATCAAGGCACCATCACCGGCAAAGTAAGGCACCCCCATCTGCAGGTCAGTTGTGCCACCGAAAAGATACGCACCACCACCTGGATCAAGCGGAATGGATGGGGTGCCATTCCAGATTGCCTGAGAATCGACCAGAACGATGTTGCCGTCGTTCTGCAATGCCATATGAGTTCGGTTCCACTGATCCTCACTGGTGAAGCCAGAGTTATTGGTCAGCCACGTACGCCCCCGGAGCGGATCATCGAGAAACGCGCCAAATTGGACATACAGCTGCACCGGCACCTGGTATCGCAATGGAATGGTTGAAGTGTAAGGGGTAGTTTCGTTGGCGATCCAAACCACTACGCCATTGTCCTGCAACGCCAGGTTGCCGTCGGCTTGCAGCAGCAGCTTGAATCGGCCGTTTGGCGAAAGCAGGAACTGGCCCGGGGACATGGTTTGATAAGCAGGGAGGATCGAAGTACCGCTACGTTGGAATGGAGTACGTGTACGTCCAGCCATATTGTTCACCTATTGAGTCGAATGATTGTTCGCGGAGGATTCCGCTCTCATGTCGCTCAAAGGCGATTACTCGAAGCTCAAGGCCTTCACGCGAGTAGGAGAAGGCAAACACCAGAGACACGCTGTGTTTTCACTTCTGATCCACTCGAGGAGTGGAATGACTATCTCAACAAAATACTGTATGCACAACCAGTATTTTGTAATTCATTCTCTATCTCTCCAGACTCAGTCCAGAAGGATGGTTTTGCTTGGACCAAGCCCAGCAGGATCTATCGTCGCGCCATGAAAAATAGCTCGCGCCACCCCGAGAGCATGTGAGGTAAGGGTGCGCGGGCTGCCGGTGTTGATTCAGTTCGTCGCACTTTCCGGCTATCGACGTCCAGGCCTTCCCGAGTGCTGTCCTGGCTACAGGTAAAAATGGTGCCGCCACGAGGATTCGAACCCCGAGTCATCCGCTTACAAGGCGGCAGCTCTACCGCTGGAGCTATGGCGGCGAGTTTCGGGCATAAAAAACCCGGCCAAGTGGCCGGGTTCAGGATGAAGCAAAGGAAACTCAGGAGTTCAGCTGGTACAGGAGCCTTCGGATTGAGGGGGCATCGACATCCGCATTCATGCTCTCGAAAAAACTTACGATGTTATGCCCGCGAAGGGCATCATAGAGCTCTTCACCAAGCTCGGTTCGCTCCATCGCACCCGGTATCGCCGGCCCGTTGCCTCTTACACCGGCCGGCCGTATCAAGCCTTCTTCCTGCATTTGCTCAGAAAGACAATCAGCAAATTCCAAGACTTCTTCACAGGTGAGACCAACCTCCTGTTTCGCCGCAATCAAATCACGACGGTAACGGTCGCCGATCAAATCAGGTGTGAACGATTGCCCACCACCATTTGCTTCGGCAAGAAGGCGTCTGACCAACTCCCACATTTCCATGAGCTCGATCCTCGAGGGTCATGTACAAAAAAGCCCGACACCTGCCGGGCTTCTTTTAGTCAATCCTTGATGCGCAGGAATGACAGGATGGGATTAATTTCGCTCACTGAACTCAACAAAAAACCGCACTGGGCTGAGTCCTATAAAGCTCTGATTAATGCACCTGTCCACTACTCAGCTTCGCTTCAGAGAAAGGTGTTGTTGCTGGTGCCGAAAACTTCCAACTCTCACTTGGACCAATGTCCTGGCCATGAGCGATGGTGTTTCCCACTACGCTCCCCTCACTGTCATACAGCTTGAACTTCACAAAAACGTTGGCCAACGTCGCATTTGTATTGTTATGGGCAACGCCCAGAACCGCTGGGTAACCTGCTGCAGCTTTGCCAACCTAGAGATCAGAGACAGTTAGCCAGGACAACGGACTGGACGAACGACTCAACGATAGCCGTGCGCAACGCCGGCAACCATCAGAGTTTTACAAAATGCCCACACCCGAAATCTGAATTGGCGCTCGTCCCGGCCAGCGCATTCGCCCCTTTACAAGTGCGCTGGACCGGTCGAGCGGTGCAACTCTACAAACTGTCGCGGCAACAGTCCCGAACACAATTCTGAATAAACCTGAAGCCTGCTGAGTGCAGGCGAGGACTCCCCATGGCAAATGCCACAGCAGCCAAGGCCACCAGTATTCAGCCGCGCTTCATTCGCTTCGGTGAGCTGCCGACACACCTGCAGAAGATGGCCCTGTTCAAGGTGAACAGGGTTTGCCGCGAGCAGGAGGTCTGCACAGGATGAATGACTCAGCCTGGAAAGAAGCACGGGGGAGAGCGGCGAAACTCTGGCAGGAGGAAAACCTTCGCCCCGCTCACCCAGGGTACGCATCAATCAGGGTTCACGACCTGAAACATACGTTTGGTCGCCGGCTTCGCGCAGCAGGCGTGACGGAGGAAGACCGGAAGGCCTTGCTCGGTCATAAGAACGGCAGCATCACCGGCCACTACTCCGGCGCGGAGCTTCAGAAGCTGATTGACGCTGCAAATAGGGTATCAGCTACGGATTCACGCGGGCCTGTACTGACGATTTTGAAGAGGAGGACAGGATGAAGTCCCGAAAATCTCCCCACAAATGAAAAAGCCCAACCTATGAAGGTTGGGCTAAGTCATTGAATTATATGGTCGGGACGGAGTGATTCGAACACTCGACCCCTAGCACCCCATGCTAGTGCGCTACCGGACTGCGCTACGCCCCGACTAGGCGTGTTACTGGGTTCGCTTCTTAACGAAGCGCTAAAGAATATATCGCAAGCTTTTGAAATATGGAAGTATTTTAAAAGCCAAAAATCACTTCTTGAGCACCACCAGAACGTCCTCCAGTTCGGAGATCATCTGGCGGATCAATTGCTTGTACTGGGTGGTGTCGTCTTTGGCTTCATCACCGGAAAGGCGCAGGCGCGCTCCACCGATGGTGAACCCCTGGTCATAAAGCAACGCGCGGATCTGCCGGATCATCAGCACATCCTGGCGCTGATAATACCGGCGATTTCCGCGGCGCTTGACAGGGTTGAGTTGAGGAAACTCCTGCTCCCAATAACGCAGCACATGCGGTTTGACCGCACAGAGCTCGCTGACTTCGCCGATGGTGAAGTAGCGCTTGCCCGGAATGACCGGGAGCTCGTCGTTATGACTTGGTTCCAGCATAAGCCTCAACTCGGGCCTTCAACTTCTGCCCTGGACGAAAGGTGACCACACGGCGTGCCGTGATCGGGATTTCTTCACCCGTCTTCGGATTGCGGCCAGGTCGCTGGCGTTTATCCCGAAGATCGAAGTTACCGAAACCGGACAGTTTGACCTGTTCGTTATCTTCGAGAGCGTGCCTGATTTCCTCAAAAAACAGCTCGACCAATTCCTTGGCCTCACGTTTATTCAGGCCCAGCTCTTCGTAGAGACGTTCGGCCATTTCAGCTTTCGTCAGAGCCCCCATACGTCACTTCCTTAACGTGGCGTTCAACCTTTGTTCGAGCGAGGTGAGGATATTTTGCGTCGTGGAGTTCACCTCATCGTCATTAAGAGTGCGCGATGGATGCTGCCAGGTCAAGCCAACTGCAAGGCTTTTTCTATGAGGATCAATGCCTTTACCTTGGTACACGTCAAACAACCTGAGGTCTGTCAGCCATTCGCCTGCATTCTCACGGATTACGTCCAGTACCGCGCTGGCGGCCACATCACGATCAGCCAGCAGGGCCAAGTCACGACGCACTTCAGGAAAGCGCGACAACTCGTGGAATTCAGGCATTTTTCCCGAGGCTACTTCGGCCAGAACCAGCTCGAAAACGAAGACCGGACGGTCGAGACCGAGGGTTTTCGACAATTCAGGGTGGATAGCGCCGATATAGCCAACCAGACGACCTTCACGCTCGATGCGCGCGGTCTGACCCGGGTGCAACGCAGGGTGCTTGCCAGGCGCGAAAGTGAACGCATCGAGTGCGCCGGCAAAGCCCAGTACCGCTTCCACGTCAGCCTTGACGTCAAAGAAGTCCACAACGTCGCGACCTTGTGCCCAACCTTCCGGCAGACGAGTGCCGCACACCACGCCGGCCAGCATTGGCTCTTGCTTCAAGCCTTCCAGTTGACCGACGAAACGCAGACCGCTCTCGAACAGACGGACACGGTCCTGCTGACGGTTCAGGTTGTGCTGAAGCGCCTTGACCAGCCCCGGCCACAGCGACGAACGCATGGCAGCCATGTCGTTGGAAATCGGATTGGCCAGCAACAGCGGCTCGACACCCGGATTAAACAACTCGAACTGTTTCGGATCGATGAAGCTGTAGGTGATAGCTTCCTGGTAACCGCGGGCCACCAGCAAACGACGCAACTCAGGCAGCTCGCTACGAGCTTCAGCCTTCGCTTGTGGAGCCAGGCGCGCTTGTGGGTAGCGAACCGGCAGGCGGTTGTAGCCGTACAGACGGGCCAGTTCTTCGATCAGATCGACTTCCAGGCTGATGTCGAAGCGATGGCTTGGCACTTCAACGCGCCACTGCCCTGCTCCATCGGCGGAAATCTTCAGGCCCAGGGCAGCGAGCAGACGCTCGACTTCCGGCGCGTCGATTTCCATGCCCAGCATCTGGGTGATGCGCTCGGCACGCAGGGTGACCGGAGCGATCGACGGCAGGTGCTGCTCGCTGACCGCTTCGATGATCGGGCCGGCTTCGCCACCCGTGATCTCCAGCAGCAAACCAGTGGCGCGCTCCATGGCTTCACGGGCCAGTTGCCAGTCCACACCACGCTCGTAGCGATGCGAGGCGTCGGTATGCAGACCATAGGAACGAGCTTTACCAGCGACAGCGATCTGGTCGAAGAAGGCACTTTCCAGGAAAACATCGCGGGTAGTCGCGGTTACGCCACTGTGCTCGCCGCCCATGACACCGGCAATCGCCAGGGCACGAGTGTGGTCGGCGATAACCAGGGTATCGCTGCGCAGGGTCACTTCCTGGCCATCCAGCAAGACCAGCTTCTCGCCCTCTTCGGCCATCCGTACACGGATGCCACCGTTGATTTCGGCGAGATCGAAAGCATGCAGCGGCTGCCCCAGTTCCAGCATCACGTAGTTGGTGATATCCACGGCTGCATCGATGCTGCGTACATCAGCACGACGCAGGCGCTCGACCATCCACAGCGGGGTCGGCTTAGACAGGTCGACATTACGGACAACCCGGCCCAGATAACGCGGGCAAGCAGCAGGCGCCAGCACTTCAACCGGACGCACTTCATCGTGTGCAGGCGCCACGGATAGCACCACCGGACGGGTAACTGGTGCGGCATAGAGCGCGCCGACTTCACGGGCAAGACCCGCCAGCGACAGGCAGTCACCGCGGTTAGGAGTCAGATCGACTTCAATGCTGGCGTCGTCCAGCTCCAGGTACTCACGGAAATCCTTGCCTACCGGTGCATCGACCGGCAACTCCATCAGACCGTCATTGCCCTCTCCCACCTGCAGTTCTACCTGGGAGCACAGCATGCCGTTCGACTCGACGCCGCGCAGCTTGGCCTTCTTGATCTTGAAGTCGCCAGGCAGTTCTGCACCGATCATGGCGAAAGGGATCTTCAGGCCCGGACGCACGTTTGGCGCACCGCACACGACCTGGAAGGTTTCCACGCCGTTGCTGACCTGGCAAACACGTAGCTTGTCGGCATCGGGGTGTTGCTCGGTGCTCAGCACTTCGCCCACCACCACGCCACTGAAAACACCGGCGGCCGGCGTCACGCTATCGACCTCAAGACCGGCCATCGACAGACGAGCAACCAGCTCGTCGCGACTTACCTGCGGGCTTACCCAGCCGCGCAGCCATTGTTCACTGAATTTCATCCTGCTCTCCTGAAAGATTCGTTACGGGCGTGCGACCTAGCGAAATTGCGCGAGGAACCGCAAGTCGTTGTCGAAGAACAGGCGCAAGTCATTCACGCCGTAACGCAGCATGGCCAGACGCTCGGCGCCCATGCCGAAGGCAAAGCCCTGGAACTCTTCCGGATCGATCCCGGACATGCGCAGCACGTTCGGATGCACCATGCCGCAGCCCATGACTTCCAGCCAGCCGGTCTGCTTGCAGACACGGCAGCCTTTACCGCTGCACATCACACATTCCATGTCGACTTCGGCGGACGGCTCGGTGAACGGGAAGTACGAAGGACGGAAACGCACCGCCAGTTCTTTTTCGAAGAACACCCGCAGGAACTCTTCAATGGTCCCTTTGAGGTCGGCGAAATTGATGTCGCGATCGATCAGCAGGCCTTCGACCTGGTGGAACATCGGCGAGTGGGTGATATCGGAGTCGCTACGGTACACACGGCCTGGGCAGACAATGCGGATCGGCGGCTGCTGCGATTCCATGGTGCGGACCTGTACCGGCGAGGTATGGGTGCGCAACAGCATGTTCGCGTTGAAATAGAAGGTGTCATGCATCGAACGGGCCGGGTGGTGGCCTGGGATGTTGAGCGCCTCGAAGTTGTGATAGTCGTCTTCGACCTCGGGGCCTTCGGCGATGCCGTAGCCGATATGGGTGAAGAACTGTTCAATACGTTCCAGGGTCCGGGTCACAGGATGCAGACCGCCGGAGACCTGGCCGCGGCCTGGCAGGGTCACATCGATGGACTCGGCGGACAGTTTGGCAGCCAGCTCGGCCTCTTCAAACAAAGCCTTACGCGTATTGAGAGCCTCTGTAACACGCTCCTTGGCAACGTTGATCAGGGCGCCGACCTGCGGACGCTCCTCTGCCGGCAAATTCCCCAGGGTCTTCATCACCTGAGTCAATTCACCCTTCTTGCCAAGGTACTGAACCCGGATTTGCTCCAGGGCATTGATATCTTCAGCGCTTTGCACAGCCTCTAGTGCTTGAGAGACCAGCGCATCCAGGTTTTCCATGTACAGACTCCAGATACAAAATAGGGGAAGAGCTTGTAGGCTCTTCCCCTATTTATGACGTTTAACACCTGAGCCCACAGAGGTGAGCCCGGGTGACTGTCGGGGGTACTTAAGCCAGAGTGGCTTTAGCTTTCTCGACAATCGCAGCAAACGCCGCTTTTTCGTTCACTGCCAGATCAGCCAGAACCTTACGGTCGATCTCGATGGACGCTTTTTTCAGGCCGGCGATGAAACGGCTGTAGGACAGACCGTTGATACGAGCACCAGCGTTGATACGAGCGATCCACAGAGCGCGGAACTGACGTTTTTTCTGACGACGGTCACGGTAGGCGTATTGGCCTGCCTTGATTACCGCTTGCTTGGCAACACGGAATACGCGGGAACGCGCGCCGTAGTAGCCTTTAGCAAGTTTCAGAATTTTTTTGTGACGTTTACGGGCAATGACGCCACGCTTTACACGAGCCATGAGTTACTTCCTCTATTCTTGATCCAAAAATTAACGAAGGCGCAGCATGCGCTCGACTTTTGCCACGTCAGACGGATGCAGCAAGCTGCTACCGCGCAGTTGACGCTTACGCTTGGTCGACATTTTGGTCAGGATGTGGCTCTTGAAAGCGTGCTTGTGCTTGATACCGTTAGCAGTTTTCAGAAACCGCTTAGCAGCACCACTTTTGGTTTTCATCTTTGGCATGTTCGGATACTCCGCATTCAGTTGATAAACATAATCAGAAGGCCTGCCGTGCCCTGTTGATTACTTCTTCTTTTTCGGGGCGATGACCATGATCAGCTGGCGTCCTTCCATCTTAGGATGCTGTTCGACCGAACCGTACTCTTGCAGGTCAGCTTCAACCCGCTTGAGGAGTTCCATCCCCAGCTCCTGGTGGGCCATCTCACGGCCGCGGAATCGCAAGGATACCTTGGCCCTGTCCCCGTCACTCAGGAAACGTACCAGGTTGCGCAGTTTTACCTGGTAATCCCCTTCCTCCGTCCCTGGACGAAACTTGATTTCTTTTACCTGAATCTGCTTCTGGTTCTTCTTCGCCGCGGCAATCTGCTTCTTCTTCTCGAAGATCGACTTGCCGTAGTCCATCACACGGCAAACCGGTGGGACTGCGTCGGCGGAGATTTCCACCAGATCAAGCTTGGCTTCTTCAGCAATACGAAGCGCTTCATCAATCGAGACGATGCCAATCTGCTCGCCGTCAGCGCCAATTAACCGAACCTCGCGTGCCGAGATATTCTCGTTGATCGGGGCTTTCGGTGCAGCTCGTTTATCTTGTCTCATTTCACGCTTAATAATAATTACTCCGAATCTGGGCGACCACGCCGGGAAACCGCTTGTGCAAGGAACTCCGAGAACTGGGCGACGGGCATCGAGCCCAGGTCAGCACCTTCACGGGTACGCACAGCGACAGTCTGCGTCTCGACTTCCCGATCTCCAATAACCAAGAGATAGGGAACCTTGAGCAAAGTATGCTCGCGGATTTTAAAGCCGATCTTTTCATTTCTCAAGTCAGACTTGGCACGAAATCCGCTTTGGTTGAGGGTTTTTTCCACTTCGAGGGCAAAATCTGCCTGTTTATCAGTGATATTCATCACCACGGCCTGGGTCGGAGCCAGCCACGCAGGGAATGCCCCTTCGTAATGCTCGATCAGAATCCCGACGAAACGCTCGAAGGAACCGAGGATCGCTCGGTGCAACATCACCGGATGTTTACGGCTGTTATCTTCGGAAACGTACTCGGCGCCCAGACGGATCGGCAGGTTGAAATCGAGCTGCAAGGTACCACACTGCCAGACACGCCCCAGGCAGTCTTTCAGTGAGAACTCGATTTTCGGACCGTAGAACGCCCCTTCGCCCGGTTGCAGGTCATATGGCAGCCCAGCGCTATCAAGCGCAGCGGCCAAGGCATTTTCAGCGCGATCCCACAGCTCGTCGGACCCCACACGCTTTTCAGGGCGGGTGGAAAGCTTCATTTCGATGTCCTTGAAGCCAAAGTCGGCATAGACATCCATGGTCAGCTTGATGAACGCGGCGGATTCAGCCTGCATCTGCTCTTCGGTACAGAAGATATGCGCATCGTCCTGGGTGAAGGCCCGCACCCGCATGATGCCGTGCAATGCACCGGACGGCTCGTTACGGTGACAGGCACCGAACTCGGCCAGACGCATCGGCAGCTCGCGGTAGCTCTTCAGGCCCTGATTGAATACCTGCACGTGGCATGGGCAGTTCATCGGCTTGATGGCGTAGTCGCGGCTTTCCGACTCGGTGGTGAACATGTTTTCGGCGTAGTTGGCCCAGTGCCCGGATTTCTCCCACAGGCTGCGATCGACCACCTGCGGAGTCTTGATCTCCAGGTAGCCGTTTTCGCGCTGAACCTTGCGCATGTACTGCTCGAGCACCTGGTACAGGGTCCAGCCGTTCGGATGCCAGAACACCATGCCCGGCGCTTCTTCCTGGGTATGGAACAGGCCCAGGCGCTTGCCGATCTTGCGATGGTCGCGCTTCTCGGCTTCTTCGATACGCTGGATGTAAGCAGCCAGTTGCTTCTTGTCCGCCCAAGCGGTGCCGTAGACACGCTGCAGCTGCTCGTTCTTGGCATCGCCACGCCAGTAGGCGCCGGACAGCTTGGTCAGCTTGAAGGACTTGAGGAAACGAGTATTCGGCACGTGCGGACCGCGGCACATGTCGACGTATTCTTCGTGGTAGTACAGGCCCATGGCCTGTTCGTTCGGCATGTCCTCGACCAGGCGCAGCTTGTAGTCTTCGCCGCGAGCCTTGAACACTTCGATCACTTCGGCGCGCGGAGTGACTTTTTTGATGACGTCGTAATCTTTCTCGATCAGCTGCTGCATGCGCTGTTCGATGGCCGCCAGGTCGTCCGGGGTGAAAGGACGCTCGTAGGCGATATCGTAATAGAAGCCTTCATCGATCACCGGACCGATAACCATCTTCGCGGTCGGATACAGCTGCTTGACCGCATGGCCAACCAGGTGAGCGCAAGAGTGGCGAATGATCTCCAGCCCCTCTTCATCCTTTGGCGTGATGATTTGCAGGGTCGCGTCGCTGTCGATCGGATCGCAGGCGTCGACCAGTTTGCCATTGACCTTGCCGGCCACGGTGGCCTTGGCCAGACCTGCACCAATGGATGCCGCGACCTCGGCTACGGAAACCGGATGATCGAATGAACGTTGACTGCCGTCGGGAAGAGTAATAGTGGGCATGGCGCCTCCTCTCCTAGTGGTGACCCCTACCAAAGGTCACGTGGGTTGGGATGAGCCAGTACGCGGTTCGATCCAGGCCGTTCGTGACGAACGCCTGCCTCACAGTGGCAGGAGCCTTGCGGCCAACCGGTAAAACGAACCAGAGTGACTGGAGTTCAAATCAGAAAAATAGAGGCATAGACCGCGGTGGGATTGAAATTCGCCCAGAGCCTGAAAACACCCAAGCCGGGCATGCTAGCACAGATGAACGGTCATCGCGCCGTACTTCCCACCGGGAGCAGCGTAACAGAGCTTTCTAAGCTGGAAAGTGAACTTGATGTGTACGCAGGGTCTCAAATACACCGAGAATCGCCATTCTTGTACCAAATCTCAGGAGAGCTCGACTCATGCGCCTCACCCAACTATTCGCCCTTGCCGCCCCTTTCGCCCTGCTGCTGCCATTGAGCGCGCAAGCCGCCTGGCCAGCCGGGGTACGTGCCGAATACATGAAGGATTGCACAGCTGCCGCCAGCCAGAGCGTTGATGTGAAAAGTGCGGAAAAGCACTGCGCCTGTGGTGCGGACAAGCTCAATGAGAAATTCACTACCGACGAAATCAAACAACTCATGAGCAAGCAGACTCAACCGGATCCGGCGCTGAGAACCAAGGCGCTGGACGCTATTGCCGCTTGCCGGGTGGTGAAATAAGTCTTTAAAGCGCGCGAGAGGGCCTTGGATCAGGTTCGATGCGATCTGAAAACTGGCTTTTTTTCATAATTTACGCAGCTTTTACGGCTTTTTTTATCACCGAATATTTTCGGTGAAAGCCCCTTAAACCGGGGCCTTCAGCCGATCGGAGCAACAAAACGGACTCAACCACCTGGGAATCGGCACGTCCAGGGGGCTCCCAAGTCGAACATTTCGACTATGATAGCCCGGTGTGCCCAGTTGGCCTGAGCAGCACAGTACTACTGAAAATATATGTTTCTTGGAGATACACCATGTCTAATCGCCAAACCGGCACCGTAAAATGGTTCAACGATGAAAAAGGCTTCGGCTTCATCACTCCTCAAGGTGGCGGTGACGACCTGTTCGTACACTTCAAAGCTATTGAAAGCGACGGTTTCAAAAGCCTGAAAGAAGGCCAGACCGTTTCCTTCGTGGCTGAGAAAGGCCAAAAGGGTATGCAAGCTGCACAAGTTCGTCCTGAGTAATTTCTCAGCGAGCTAAAAAAACCCCGTCCATGTGACGGGGTTTTTTATGCAGGGTGCAAAAGCGCTGATGAGATCAGCCGCAGTTGACCCGGGTGACCACCAGGTTGGTGTCGGTGTTGAGATTCAGCCGATCGGAACGGTATTCCAGGGTGATCATGTCATTCGGCTTGAGAATACGGGCGTTCTGCGCACCTGCGCGAGTGCGCGCCTGTTCCAGCAGCTCAGGCGAAGCTTTTTTGCCGATGGCGAACTCGGCCGCCTTAGCCTCACAGCGGCTATGGCCGCTCTCGGTCGCTACCGGATCCTTATCCGGCGAAGAAGTGCTGCACCCTGCCAAAACGACTGCAGCCAACAAGGTACCGAATGACGCGAGCTTCCAAGGCATGAAGCCTCCTTTTCAAAAATAAGCAGAGATAGTGCGACAACCACTCTGACTATTGGTTTCACAAACGGACTGGCCAATGGCTCCTGGCCAGACAGCGGGCAAGTCTGCATCAGGTACGGCCACGTTTTCATGCAGCAATCGTGACCGGATATGAACAGCCTCAGTAAATATCGATGTAATCGAACGGCGGCTTTGGCCAGTTCTGTTTCAATGCGTTAAGAATCTGCGTCACCCAGACCTCATCGCTGGCCGCTACCAGCCCGACATAACCGGAGCCGGCGGCCCAGGTTTCCAGCCTGAACAGCAGGCCGTCGATTTCCGCGCCACCGACCACGCCCGACGAGATGTAGGCAATGCCCGTTTTGGTCACTCGCAGCTGGGTATGCACATCGTCACTGGCCGACGCCAGCAACTGGCGCACCGCCTCGAAGGTCAAGGCATCAGGGTTATTCAAATCGATCTGCACACTGGCACCCTTTGAAAACTGACAATGACCAAGTGTCGCACAGCCCTCCCCTCATGCCTAAGTCGGAGTGCGAAAAGCCCGCCAAGGTGTTTAACTCTACAAGACCGGAAGCCCTCGACAAGCGCCTGTCCGGCCCGCCCATTTCCGAGCTTGCGAGACCTCCATGGCCACCGTGACTATCGACGCCGACATCAAAGCCAGATGGCCTGAAGGCCACTGTTCCTACAGCCCCGGCAGCCCCGAAGAGCTGGCGATCATCGGCATCGACTTACTGATCAGGGAGCTGGGCACCGAAGCGGCCCAGACGTTCATCGAGCAGATATTCGAGAAGTATCCCGGCGAACACTCAGGCACGCCGGATACAGAGAAGGCGTAACGCCCGGCAGGCTGGCACCTGCCGGGAATAGCACTTATTTCAGGCGAGCCAGGCGCTCGGTCAGCAGATCGAAGAAGCCCTGGGCATCGCCATTCTCCACCCAGAACACGTTCTTCTCCTGCTTCAGGCCGTCGTACCAATCGACGATGGTCTGGCCGAAGGTCGGACCTTCACGGCTGTCGATGACCATGTTGGCCTGGCGCCCGCTGAACAGCTCGGGCTTGAGCAGGTAGGCAACGACGGTCGCATCATGCACCGGGCCGCCCGGGATGCCGTAGTGCTCCATGTCACCCTTGACGTATTCGTTGAGGATATCCCCCACCACCTTGCTGGCATTGTTGTTCAAGGCCGCGATCTTCTGCAGGCGCGCGTCGCTGGTCAGCACCTTGTGGGTGACGTCCAGCGGCAGGTAAGTCAGCTTCACGCCGCTCTTGAGCACCACCTCGGCGGCCTGCGGGTCGGCGAACAGATTGAACTCCGCCACCGGGGTGATATTGCCGCCATTGAAATGCGCCCCGCCCATGACCACCACTTCCTTGATGCCTTGAGTGATATCCGGTGCCTGGATCAGCGCCAGCGCCAGGTTGGTCTGCGGCCCCAGCATGGCGATGGTGATGCTGTGGGGCTTGGCGGCGCGCAGGGTGTCGATCAGGTAATTGATCGCACTACCCTCGGCCAGGCCTTTTTTCGGCTCGTGCACCGTGACCCCGGAAATACCTTCCTTGCCATGAATGTTCTCGGCATAGATCGGTGTGCGCAGCAACGGCTTCGGCGCGCCCGCGTACACCGGCACCTCCTCTCGTCCCGCCCACTCACGGGCCAGGCGCGCATTGCGCGAGGTCTTGTCCAGGCGCACGTTGCCGGCCACCGTGGTCAGCGCGCGAATATGCAGCTCTTCCGGCGACGCCAGGGCGAACAGCAACGCAACCACATCATCGGCCCCCGGATCGGTATCGATGATCAGATCGATTTTTTCTGCCGCATGGGCGCTTGTAGCAGTGAACAGGGACACGAGCAGAACACTCCGAATCAGGTGTTTCAGTAGCTGAGCATAGCGGTGCATGGCGCACTCCTTTGCGTGGTTGAACAGAGAAAGGCAACGCTCAGAACGTCACCCCGGCAATCAAAGCGATGTTGCAATAAGGCTGGCACTCCCCGGTACGGACGATTGCCCGCGCCTGGCGGCTAAGCACCTTGAACTCATCGTGGCTCAACAGCTTGCGCGCACCCAGCGCCCCCTCGGCGCTCAGCGCCTCGAGCGCCTGCAGGGCCGAGGACTGCCGATCCAGGGCCTCTTGCGCCAGTACGTGGCCCTCCACCTGCATCTCGCAAAGCACCACCTGCAGGGTGCTGAGGAAGTCCGGAATGCCCTGGGTCAGGGCCAGATCGATCAACTCGACGCCCGGCGGCACGGGCAGGCCGGCATCGCCGATAACCACGATATCGCCGTGCCCCAGGGAGGCAATCAGTCGCGACAGGGCGACATTGAGCAAGGGTGTTTTTTTCATGCGGGAGGGAACGCCTGTACGTCGGACAACGTGGGAATGGAAGGTTGCGCACCCGGCCGGGTCACCGACAGCGCCGCCGCGACCTGGCCGAAACGAATCGCCTCGGCCTCGCTCTTGCCGGCAGCCAGGGCCGCGGCAAAACCACCGACGAAGGTATCGCCGGCGGCCGTGGTGTCGACCGCCTTGACCCTGGGCGCGGGGAAATGCTCGAAGCTCGTGCCATTGGCGAACAGCGAGCCCTGGGCGCCGAGCGTGATGATGACCTTGCCGGCCCCGGCAGCGATCAAGCGAGCGGCTGCGGCTTCGGCGCTCGCCAGGGAATCCACCGGCAAGCCGCTGAGAGCCGCGGCTTCGCTTTCGTTGGGGATCAGATAGTCGATGGACGCGTACCAGTCCGCCGGCAACGGGCCACTGGCCGGTGCGGGGTTGAGGATCACTGTCTTGCCCAGTTCACGGCCACGCTTGAGGCTATGCCCCACCGTGGGCAGCGGCACCTCGAGCTGGCAGATGATCACGTCGGCCGCTTGCAGCACCTTGTCGAAACCGCTGACCACTTCTGGCGTGAGCTGACCATTGCCGCCGGCCACGATCACGATCGCGTTCTGGCTGCTGTCGTCCACCACGATCAAGGCGACGCCGCTGGAGCCCGCGACAGCGGTGACGGCCTGGCAATCGATCTGTTCGGCGAGCAACGCCGAGCGCAATTGCTCGCCGTAGGCATCATCACCGACGCAGCCGACCATCGACACCTGGGCGCCCAGGCGGGCTGCCGCCACCGCCTGGTTCGCCCCCTTGCCGCCGGAAACCGTGGCGAACGACTGGCCGATCAGGGTTTCACCGGCTCGCGGCAGCCGCTCGGCCCGGGTGACCAGGTCCATGTTGAGGCTGCCTACTACCACTACTTTTGCTGACATACATCGATACTCATCAATTCGGTTCAACGGTACTCGGAGAATGCGCCGGCCACTGGCGCCGTCGACTCGCGCAGGACAATGCTTGGGGTGACGATCCGCTGGTCGGTCGCCAACCCAGGCGTGGCGATGCGGCGCAGCAACAGCTCCGCCGCTTGCTCGCCCAACTGCAGGATCGACTGGCCGACCGTGGTCAACGCCGGATACACATAACGGCTCATCTGGATATCGTCGAAGCCGATCACCGACAGTTCGCTCGGCACCCGGATATTGCGTTCCGCCGCCGCTCGCAGCACGCCAATACCCATCATGTCGTTGCCGGCAAAAATCGCGCTGGGCGGATTGCGCTCCAACAACTGGGCCGCCGCGTGATAACCGCCGGTGCTGGTGAAGTCGCTCTGCAGGATGCGCTCCGCTGGCACCTCCACACCGGCTTCGCGCAGCGCCCGCTGGAACCCCGCCAGACGCAGCTGCGCCACGCTGGTGTAGTCCGGACCGCCGATGCAGGCGATGTCACGATGGCCCAACTCGAGCAGATGACGGGTCGCCAGGTACGCGCCGTATTCGTGATCGATGCGCACCAGGTCCGCATCCACGCCTTCCAGCCCGCGGTCGACTATCACCATCGGCGTGCGTACCGCCGCCAGGCCCTTGGCCAGCCCGCCGTCGCCACCGGCCGAGGTCACGATCAGGCCGTCGATGCGTTTTTCCAGCAGCACCCGCAGGTAGCTGCGCTGTTTTTCCGGGTCGTCGTCGGAGTTGCAGAGAATCACGCAGTAGCCGTTGCGCTCGCAATAATCCTCGATCCCCCGGGCCAGCTCGGCGAAATACGGGTTGAGGCTGTTGGGCACCAACAGGCCGATGGTCGCCGTGGTCTTGGCCTTCAGCGAACGCGCCACGGCGCTGGGCACGTAGTCGAGCTGCTGGATCGCCGCCTCGACCTTGATCCGCACCTCCTCGCTGACCGGGCGCGTCTTGTTCAACACGTGGGAAACCGTGGTGTAGGAAATCCCCGCGAGGGCCGCCACATCTTTGATCGTTGCCATGACTCAGCTCCGCCGGCTTGCACGCTGGCTGCGATAAGTATCCAGCACCACCGCAATCACGATGACCGCGCCGGTGATGATGCGTTTGGTCGGCTCGGTCGCGCCGATCTGCGCCAGCCCCGCGGCCAGCACCGAGATAATCAATACCCCGAAAAAGGTGCTGATCACCGATCCGCGCCCGCCCATCAGGCTGGTGCCGCCGATCACCACGGCCGCGATCACTTGCAGCTCCAGGCCGGAACCGGCATTCGGGTCCGCCGCCTCCAGGCGGGAAATCTGGAACAGCGCGGCGATGCCCGCCAGCAACCCCATCAGGCTGAACACCAGGATCTTGTAGGGCTTGGGATTGATGCCCGCCAGGCGCACCGCTTCCTCGTTGGTGCCGATGCCGATCAGGTAACGGCCGAACACCGTGCGGGTCAGCACCGCCTGGGCGATGAAGATGATCAGCAAGGCGATGATGAACGACGGCGAGATGCCAAAGGCGATCGGGTTCGACAACCAGGCAAAGGCATCGCCGATATAGGCGGTGCGCGAGCCGGTCATCTGGTAAGCCACGCCGCGGGCCATTTCCAGCACGCCGAGGGAGACGATGAACGAGGGAATGCGCCAGGCCACGGTGATCGAGCCGGTGATGGTCCCGGCCAACGCCGCGCAGCCCATGCCCAGCAGTGCCGCCGGGATGACACTCCAGCCCCAGCCGAGAATCGCCACGCTGACGGTGGAAGCCGCCAGGGCCAGCACCGAGCCCACGGACAGGTCGATGCCGCCGATGATCAGGACAAAAGTCATGCCCACCGCCAGCACCATCAGGTCCGGGATCTGGTTGGCCAGGGTGCTGAAGGTGTCGTAGGAAAGAAAGTGGCTGCTCAGTGTCGAGAACAGCGCAATCATGGCCAGCAAGGCACCGGCCAGCCCCAGGTAGGTGCCCAGGCCGTAGTAGTTGCCGCCACGTTTGCCGGCCGAAGATGCAGTTGTCATGGAAGATCCCTAGGCGCTGCTTCGTGGAGCAACGCATCACGTTTTTGATAGCCGGCGAAAGCGGCTGCAAGCAGTTCATCCTGGGTCCAGCTGTCGCGCTCGAAGGTATCGATCAAGCGTCCGGCGGACAGCACGCCAATGCGATCGCAGATCAGCATCAGCTCCCGCAGGTCGCTGGAAACCACTACCAGCGCCTTGCCCTGGCGGGTCAGTTCGCCGAGCAGGCCATAGATGTCGAACTTGGCGCCGACATCGATGCCTCGGGTCGGCTCGTCGAACAGCAGCACCGCGCAGTCGCGCTCCAGCCAGCGGCCGATGACCACCTTCTGCTGATTGCCCCCGGACAGTTCGGACACCAGTTGCGCCGGCCCCGAACTGCGAATGCGCATGGCATCGATCTGCCGCTGCGCCAGCGCCGATTCGTCACGGCCATTGACCAGGCCGCCACTGGAGATTTCCGGCATGTTGCCCAGGGCGATATTGGCGCTGATGGACTGCGTCAGCAGCAGGCCTTCGCCCTTGCGGTCCTCGGTGATCAGGGCAATGCCGTGGGCCACCGCGTCGACTGGCGAACGGATATTCGCCACCTGTGCCGGAGAACCCAGGGCAACCGTGCCGCTGTCGGCCTTGTCGGCGCCGAAGATCAGTCGCAACAGTTCGGTGCGCCCTGCCCCGATCAACCCGGAAATACCGAAGATCTCGCCGCTGCGCACCTCGAAAGACACGTCCAGCACCTTGTCCGAACGACTCAGGCCACTGACCGTCAGGGCCGGCGCGCCGATCTTGCGCGGGCCGAGATCGATGTGTTCGCCCAGCTCGCGCCCCACCATCAGGTTGACCAGTTGCTCGCTGTTGTAATTGGCCATCGGCTCGACGCAGACCAGGCAACCGTCGCGCAGCACCGCAATGCGCTGGGCAACCCGGGCCAGCTCTTCCAGGCGATGGGAGATATAGATGATGGCTACGCCACGGGCCTGCAAACGAGTGATCTGCTCGAAGAGCAACTCGACTTCGCGAGCCGTGAGCATCGCGGTCGGCTCGTCGAGGATCAGCACATGGCAGTCGCCGATCAGGTTGCGCGCGATCTCCACCATCTGCTGGTGGCCAATCCCCAGTTCGCCGACCAGGGTATCGGGGTCGATCGCCTCCAGGCCGACCTGGGCCATGGCTTCGATCGCCGCCTTGCGCAACTGCTTGCGATTGATCCAGCCGCCGAGGCTGGGCAGGTTATCGAGGAACAGGTTCTCGGCCACCGACAGGGTCGGCAACAGGTTGAGCTCCTGCATGACCATGCGGATGCCCAGTTCTTCGGCCTGGGTACGACTGCCGGGGCGATAAGCCTGACCGTTGAAGCGCATCTCGCCGGTGGTCGGGGCCACCAGGCCACCGATGATTTTCGACAGGGTGCTTTTGCCTGCGCCATTTTCCCCGGTCAGCGCCAGCACTTCCCCGCGCATCAGCGTCAGGTCGATGCCGGTCAATACCGGTTGCGCATAGGTCTTGCCGATGCCGCTGACCGAAAGGACAGCGTTCACAGCGGAAACTGACATAAGAAACTCTCCATGCGCCCGCCTGCTCAGGCGGGCGCCGTTGCGCCGCCAGAACGATTACTGGGTGACCAGCTCAACCGGAGTTTCGATCACGCCATTGGCGCCGCCGTCCACCTTCTCGCCCTTGAGAATCTTCAGCGCCGTCTCGATACCGAAGACCGCCTGCTTGGCGGCGAACTGGTCGGCGGTCGCCAGCACGCGACCGTCCTTGAGCATCGGCTTGATGGCATTGATGTTGTCGTAGCCGACCACTTTGACCTTGCCGGTCTTGCCCGCCGCACGCACCGCCGAGACGGCACCGACGGCCATACTGTCGTTACCGGCCAGCAGTGCCTTGAGGTTCGGGTATTCGCTGAGCATGGCGGCGGCGACACGGTTGCCGGCGTCGATTTCCCAATCACCGGATTGCAGCGAGACCACCTTGATCTGCGCGGCCTCCATCGCATCCTTGAAACCTGCGGTGCGCTGCTGGGCGTTGGTGGTGGTCGATACGCCTTCGATGATGCCGACTTCGTCCCCGGCCTTCAGATCCTTGGCCAGGTACTCGCCCACCAGGCGCGCGCCCTTGCGGTTGTCGGGACCGACAAAAGGCACGCTGATGTTTTTGCTCTTGAGTACCGCCGGGTCCAACTGGTTGTCGATGTTGATCACGGTGATACCGGCGTCCACCGCCTTCTTGATCACCGGCACCATGGCCTTGGAGTCCGCCGGGGCGATCACCAGCGCGTTGACCTTGGAAACGATCATCTGCTCGACGATACGGATCTGGTTGGCGGTGTCGGTTTCATCCTTGATGCCGTTGGAAACCAGGTCGAAATCGGCGGCATGGTCTTTTTGATACGCCTTGGCGCCGTCTTCCATGGTGAGGAAGAATTCGTTGGCCAGGGATTTCATGACCAGGGCGACCTTGGGTTTTTCCGGGGTTTCGGCGAATGCCGAAGAGAGAGGAAGCGTAGCGGATGCGGCAGCCAGAACAGCGACAGCGAGAAGACGTCCAGCGAATGGCAGCTTCATGGGTTCACTCCGATCTTATGATTATTGTGAGCAACGCTTGCGCTGGAGTACGCTCGACGACCTTCAGACCCCGATGAACGCGGCTTGAAGCGAACCTGAGGCGCGTATGACTCTTATCGCCCAGGGCCTGCGCAAACGTTTGCGTAGAACGAACTATGCGAACCCTGCCGGGATTTGTCAACGGGAAGCCAAGCGCGCGGAATGCCAGGGCAGGCACCCCGCCTTGCGCCAATCGGAACATCGGGCAATCAAGCGGTGGTACTGACCAGCCCGCCCGACGCGGAATCCTTGTTCAGTTCCTTGACCAGCTTCCCCGCCACTTCCTGTACCGCACCGTTGGTGGCGGCGATCTGGCCTTGAATCGCCATCACTACAGTCGCCTTGGCCTCAGGGGTCGGGTAACTCGCCGCCTGGGCAGCAGCCAACTGCTCCTGTTGTTCCTGCAATTGTTCCTGCAGTTCTTTCATGCGCTTGAGCAGCATTTTCACCACCAGGCTTTGAGTGTCCCCTTCGGAGCCTTGGGTCTCGGCCTTCTCGGCCTCGGCACCGGACGCCACCCCCTGCTTGCCGTCTTCATCCAGCCCCAGGGCTTGCGCAGCGTTATCGGCGGCGCCCTGGCTCAGGGCATCGATAGTGGCCGGCGATTTGCCGTTGATGGTGATGGCCCCGGCAGCAGGAAAACCGACAGAAATAGACATGTGAGCTCCATAAAAAAACGATCCTTGAAGGGCATCGGCTGCAAGGACCAGCTCTTTAATTCAGGTTTTTCCTCCAACCAATCAGAACTGTCGGACAACCGAACGCGAATCTTTCAACTATTCGGAAAACCGGACAGCAAAACGCCCAGCACGCCCGGTAAATAAAAATAAATTGATATAAATCATTAAGTTAAAAGAGTTTTGCGGCCACAGTCCGGCTGGTACAGATCCTGCTCCTCCTTTTCGCCCGCGGCATTCAGATCTGTCTCGGGTGTATCTAGATGAACCTGCACCAGCACCGTCTCACTACTAGAGAGAAAATAATGAAATCTGCTTTCAACACCTTTGTTCCGGGCGCTTTGGCCCTCCTCCTGCTCCTTCCGACTGCATTGCAGGCCAAGGAAGTCGAAACCAAACAGAAGCTGGCCAACGTGGTCGTGCTCGCTACCGGCGGCACCATTGCCGGCGCCGGCGCCAGTGCCGCTAACAGCGCCACCTACCAGGCCGCCAAAGTCGGCATCGAGCAGTTGATCGCCGGGATCCCCGAGCTGAGCCAGGTCGCCAATGTGCGCGGCGAACAGGTCATGCAGATCGCCTCCGAGAGCATCAACAACGACAACCTGCTGCAACTGGGCCGCCGCGTCGCCGAACTGGCCGACAGCAAGGACGTCGATGGCATCGTCATCACCCACGGTACCGATACCCTGGAAGAAACCGCCTACTTCCTGAACCTGGTGGAAAAGACCGACAAACCTATCGTAGTGGTGGGCTCGATGCGTCCTGGCACCGCCATGTCCGCCGACGGCATGCTCAACCTGTACAACGCCGTCGCCGTGGCCGGTAGCAAGGAAGCCCATGGCAAGGGCGTGCTGGTCACCATGAACGACGAGATCCAGTCGGGTCGCGACGTCAGCAAAATGATCAATATCAAGACCGAAGCCTTCAAGAGCCCATGGGGCCCGCTGGGTATGGTGGTGGAAGGCAAATCCTACTGGTTCCGCCTGCCAGCCAAGCGCCATACCACGGCTTCGGAATTCGACATCAAGAACATCAAGAGCCTGCCTGGCGTAGAAATCGCCTACGGCTACGGCAACGTCGGCGACACCGCCTACAAGGCCCTGGCCCAATCCGGCGCCAAAGCCATCATCCATGCCGGTACCGGCAACGGTTCGGTGTCTTCCCGCGTGGTGCCAGCCCTGCAAGAGCTGCGCAAAGAGGGCGTGCAGATCATTCGTTCGTCCCACGTCAACGCCGGCGGCTTCGTACTGCGCAACGCGGAACAGCCTGACGACAAATACGACTGGGTCGTGGCCAATGACCTGAACCCGCAGAAAGCCCGCATCCTGGCCATGGTCGCTCTGACCAAGACCCAGGACAGCAAGGAACTGCAGCGGATGTTCTGGGAGTACTGATTGCCTCGCCCGACCTGCTCAGGTCGGGCACCGCTCTACCCCGCACTCGCCCGCCCGGGCGAGTGCTCCGCCCCAGCCGGCCGGCCCTCTTCTTTATCCCGCAGATAAAAAACTCAATCGTTTTGCAGTAATCCGCGGATATCGCTGTCAGAAGAACTTCTTGAATTTTAAGCGGTTGCGAAATTTCCTACAGTAAAATACTGTACGCGCATACAGCTTAATAAGGAATGTTCCGTGCCTGCCGCAGCAACTACCCCACCAAGCTCTTATGAACGCCTCGGTTTGCGCGTTCAGAAAATCATCAACTCGCCCAATGCGCAAAAAGCCAAAGCCGCCCTGATCTTCCGTCAGCCCGACGAAGCGGTCGACGAGTGGGAGCGCCTGCTCGAAGAAATCGCCGAAAACGACAACGTCACCCTCGCCTATCGCGATGACGGCGGTGTGCAGATTTTCTGGGTCGTGCCGAAGGAAGACTGAGTCGATGATTGCCCGCTGTTTTGCTGTACTGCTGCTTTGTGTTGCCCTGAATGCCCAAGCCGACGCGCCCCGCACCTTCAACGAAGCGAAGAAAATCGCCTGGAAGCTGTACGCCCCGCAATCCACCGAGTTCTACTGCGGCTGCAAGTACAGCGGCAATCGGGTCAACCTCGCTGCCTGCGGTTATGTACCACGCAAGAATGCCAATCGCGCCGCGCGCATCGAGTGGGAACACATAGTTCCTGCCTGGCAGATCGGCCATCAGCGCCAATGCTGGCAGCAAGGCGGGCGCAAGAACTGCACCCGCCACGACCCGATTTATCAACGCGCCGAAGCCGACCTGCACAACCTGGTGCCGAGCATCGGCGAGGTCAATGGCGACCGTAACAACTTCAGCTTCGGTTGGCTGCCGGCGCAGTCCGGCCAGTACGGCTCATGCCTGACCCAGGTCGACTTCAAGGCCAAGAAGGTCATGCCGCGCCCGTCCATTCGCGGCATGATCGCCCGGACTTACTTTTATATGAGCAAGCAGTACAACCTGCGCCTGTCGAAACAGGATCGCCAGTTGTACGAAGCCTGGAACAAGACCTATCCGGTCCAACCCTGGGAGCGCCAGCGCAATCAGAGCGTGGCCTGTGTGATGGGGCGCGGTAACGAGTTCGTCGGCCCGGTCGACCTGAAGGCCTGCGGCTGATATCCGTCCGGGTTACCGATAAGCGTCTGGGGCATGGACAGCCCCTTCAAGATGACTGAGCGCCGGCAAGGCCGGTCGCTCAACACCCCGGCGCCGGCCTGGCCCGGCACTCAGAAGAACGGCTTATTGCGCGACGCGGTGCTCGATCACCTGCGGCTCGATATTGCGCTTCTTGGCCTTGGTCAGCTTCTCGACCAACTCGGCTTTCTTGGCTTCGGCTGCGGCCTGGGAATCGAACGGACCGATCAGCACCCGATCCTTGCCGTCTTCGACGACGACATAGGAAATGATCCCGTGCTCGATCAGCCAGCCGGCCAGATCGCTCGTCGCCTGCGGCAGGGTGCCGGCGACCAGCACATCCCATTGCGGCGTCGCGGCGGTCTGCGGCGGTTGTGCCTGGACAACCGGCGCCACCTTCTTGTCGACCTCGACCTTCTTGCCCTCACCGCATCCTGCCAGTGCCAGAATCGCCATCATCATCGCTACTGTGCGCACAACCTACCCCTTGAAAGTCTGAGGCGGCGATTTTAGCACCCCAATCCCCTGCGCAAACGCCACAAAATCAGCGCAAAACAAGGAGAATGATATTTATCGCCTCTGTATAGTTGCACCTCGGGAATTAATACCGCGTCTGCGCGTCAGAAAGAGGCACCCACACAGTGGTACTTCGCAGTAATCTATACGCACTACTACCGACATCTGCACTGTCTGAATCAGGTGCCCTACAAAGCAATCAAGGAGAAGATCATGCTGATACTCACCCGCAAAGTCGGTGAAAGCATAAATATCGGTGACGACATCACGATCACCATTCTGGGCGTTAGCGGCCAGCAAGTCCGGATTGGCATCAATGCCCCGAAAGACGTTGCAGTCCATCGCGAAGAAATCTACCAACGGATCCAAGCCGGCCTCACCGCCCCGGACAAACGCGAAACACCTTGAGCGTCATGAGCGGCCAGCCCTTTGTCTTACCGCAATGGCTGGCGCAGCGTCGTCGTTGATTGATTCCCCCCGCAGTACACTCCCTCTTCAAATGGCAGCGGCGCAGTCAAGGCCGCCACCGCCAGCCCTGACAAATGCATTACCCAAGCCCGCCACCGATAGCGCTCCATCCCGGCAATCTGTCGATACGACTCGCCGGGAGAAGGCCTTCCCTCGTTTTTGTATAAATACTCAGTAGCGTGGCAACGAGCAGGAGGAGTAATTTCAGGACCTACCGCCTCCGCGAGCCTGCCGAGGCTCCCCCTTGCCACCGGCAGACGCTTTATGAACAAGGAGCGGTCAATGCAAGAGTTCGCTTACCTTCTGATCACCAACGACCTGAATGCGATGCGGACCATTGCCGCCTGCTCGACGGAGGGGCTCTATGAAGTCAAACGCGGAATATTCACCTTCCGCTCCCAGGCCAACGTCGACTACCTGCACCGCGCGCTGGCCATCGTCAGTGACGAGTTCGGCATCATTCCCGTGCAGCAGGCAGAGTTCAAAACCAATCGGGCAACCATCAGCAAGGCTTTCAGCCAACTCTGCTAGAGCGCGCTGCGCTCGATGACGCGCAACAGCCATCATCGAGCCCGAGCCCACTCGACTCGTTGCTCCTTCCTCGCCTCATGACTGGCTGAACATGACCCCACGCGCCATGCCGCTGGCCGCTACCACCATCAGCACAATCAGCAGCGCCTGTAGATGGCTGATGCGCGCAAACAGTGTGGCGCGGCCGGTATCGATCGAGGCGCCGCGCCCCAGGGCGATTCGCCATTTGATCAACGCCACCATCGGCAATATTTCGAGCAACAGGATGATGACGAACAAGGTCATCTTGATGTGAAACAGCGGCTGGTGCAGGTAGTAATCCGTGCCTTTTTCGTAGCCCGCGAAGGCGCGCAGCAAGCCGGTGATCAACAACACCGCGGCAGCCAGCCCCCAGCCGTTATCGGCCAGCAGAGCCCGGCGCACGTCCGCCCCCTCGGTGACCATGCGGCGCAACGCTGTACCGCGATTGAGCACCGCCGCAAACGCAACAGCAAAGGCCAGCAAGTGTACGGCGGCGAGAAACCAGTGCATGAGCATCGCTCCACTCTCCATTGACGGATGACAAAAAACGGCCTGTGAGTATTAGCCCATAACCCGCAGCTTTGCCTTGCCCGGCACACAACAAAAAAGGCGCCCGTCATCAGGGCGCCTTTGTGCTGCTTCTACCCGCCTTCACGCACGCCGCTGAACCGCCACCCTGGCCCAAAGGGTAAAGGCGACATCCGGAGTCCAGCCGGCATTCGAGGTGTGTTCCTGGAAGCACAGATACAGAATGCCCTGATAGGTCACGCCATCATCCTTACGGTAGTGATGATTCAACTGCCATTCCGGGTATTGCGGGTCAGGTACCCCGCCGGCGGTCTTGATATTCAGGTTGGTGCTCGGCAGCGACTGATTACCCTGGGCATCCGTGGCGCTGACAAAATAGCTGTACAGCGTATCGGTTTTCAGCCCCTCGTCCTTCAAGGTCAGCGAGGCCGTCTGGGCCACCGGCTTGCCATCGCGGAACAGGGTGTAGAACTCGATCGGACGAACGCCGTGGGCAGCACTCCAGCTCAAGGTCACGCTGTTTTCCGTCTGCGCTGGAGAAAACAGGTTGCCCGGCGCCGAAGGTCGCTCCTCGCCACCGCCGCCATGGATCAGCGGCGCATAACGATCACGGAACTCCCAGTTGTAACGGACGCCGTACTTGTTGAGGCCGTCATCCCAGTTGACCGACCAGGTCATCAGCCCCTTGATCGGCAATCCGGCACGATCCAGACGCTTGAAGGCATTGCTCACCGCCGCGGGGTCAATGACATACCCGGTCGCCGCCGCGTCGACGTTGGCCGGCAGACCGATCACGAACTTGTCAGCAGGGATGGCGATATAGCCACGAGTACCGGTGACCAGGCTCTCGGTCAGATAAAACAGAAAGTCTTCCTTCAGCGCGTCGTTGTTCTGGGCAATCCAGGCACCCTGCCCGCCGTTGGCTTCCTGGACCCACAAACCATCACCGCCCTGGTTGTAGTACTGCGGCGCGATGAAGTCGTAGTAGCCATCCAGCGCCTGGATGTAACCGACATACTTGCCGCCGGTGACGAGGTAGGGAAACTCCGGCGCCATGCTGATGATGAAATGCTTGCCCTCGCCCGCGTAGTGGTCCTTCACCAGCTTGAGCGCCGCCGGCAGCACAGTCTTGTTGTCGGCAAAATCGATGGCGCTCTGCTCGAGGTCGATGTCCAGCCCGTCGAAACCATAGGTTTCCACCAGACGGATGATTTCGTTGGCCAGCGCTTGCTCGTTGCCCTTGTGCAACTCGATATGAGCGTCCGCGCCACCAAGGGAAATCAGCACCGCCCGCCCCTGGCTGTTGAGCACGCCAACCTGGCGCCGGAACTCCTCGTCCGACAGGTTGTAGGGCTTGAAGGTGGGAATGCCGTTGCCCTTCATGAAGGCCACCGCCACCACGTTGTATTCCTTGGGTACATCCACCAGGTCGAGATTGGCGAACTGCCCCTGTTGGTAGCCGTCACTGGGACCTGCCGGCCAGTTGTGCCAGAAGCCCATGAGAATCTTCTTGCCAGCGATCGACGGCATCAAGGATGCCGAATCATTAGCCTGGGTCTTTACCGATGCAAAGTTGATCTTGTTCACGTTCTAATCCTTCAGAACCACTTAAAGAGAATGACAACATCTGCCGTTATTTGAAGTCGACGTCGAACGCCTGATAGAACGCATTGCCGGTGTTGGCAACAATCCACGCCAGAACAATTACGTGATGGCCTCTCTTGTTCTTGGGCAGGGTCACTTGATGTTCGACCTTGGCTTTCATTTCATCGCCGTGCTGGTCATACGGAACTTGTGTGTAGAAGTCCTTGAAGAAAGCCTGTGGCTCCAGTTGCGCACGGCTGATACGCTGTTGCGGGTCCCAGCCATCCTTGGTGATGAACCAGCTGTAACCACGGGTCACATGAGGAGCGGTGTACTCCCACTTGACCCGGAACACCTGCCCCGGATCGACGTTGAGCAATGGCCAGGAGAATGAACGTCCAAGCTTCTTCGACATTTCCTCATTGGTGAAATTGAGGCAATCACGCTCATCGGTCTTGCCGCCGCTGAGGATATGCCCATCAGCCGGTGGCACAACGCTGGCTACGTCGCTTTCGTAAGGTTTCTGGAAAGGTCCGCCCGCCAGGTCCGGGAAGTTTTTGCCACCTTCCATCTCGTTGACCTGCCAGGTGCCGAGCAGTCCCAGTTCGACGGCGACAGCACCACGACTGGATGGGGATACGACGCGACCGTGTTTCAGTTGAACTAATGGTTTATTCATGTTTTTTCACTCCTTTGATTAAATAAAAATCCCTTCTTTAGGAGAACTTTTAAACTAGTCCAAATCAGTGCTTTGTCTACTGACTCCCGCATACAGAATGCCGAGCCAATTGTCGCACCCCAACAAAGCCGGGACATCAAGAAAACAATTACAGCGCAAACCTACAGAGAGAAAGGCAAATAACTTACACAAGCAAATAAAAGAACGAATTTAATTAGCCTTGTGCTAACTAACCGCTCAGAACAACCAGCGGGCATCCCCAAGAAAACATAAACCCGGCAAAAGCCGGGTTCATGATCGGTTTACTGGATAATGTCCAGGAAAGGAACTACAGGCAAGTTGCCAACGCTGCCAGTCTACGCTTGGCAACCCAGTCGTCCTGGGTCGCGTAATAATTGACGGTGGTACCCGAAGCCTGCCCCCGAATATCGGCAAAAGACTCCGCCGAACGGGTATAGACCGTGTATCCACCCACCTTGGCAGATTCCAGATAGGCCGCCGCATCCACACCGAACACAGCTTCGTCCTGCCAGGCAAACTGCACGCACTGCGCCACGACCTGTTCCGCCTTGGCCGACGAGAGCACCTTGTAGGGGCTCTTCGAACGCGCCTCATTCATCGCCGAGCCGGCACACCCTGCCAGCAACGCCGCGACCATTACCGCCATCAACACCCGCATCATGCTACCTCGCCGTGAAAACGCGACTGTACCACTCACACGGCAAGCGATTGGCACTCGGCTGCGAGAAAACCGCTCGCCGCCCCTTTCCCCACTGGCCGGAAAAACAAAAGCCCGCGCAAGGCGGGCTTCTTCATGAATCGACAACAGCTCGGTTACAGGCGGCGTAAAAACGAACTCACGATACTCTTGGTGGCGGCTGTTGCATCCAGCTCGCTGGCAGCCCCATAGGCATGCCAAGCGATGGCCGCAATTTCATTCAAGGGACGGGCATCCCCGACATTGGCCACGGCAACCTCGAACACGTGATGCCGCACATTGCCGGCTTCGAGCTCCAGGATGTAAAGAGGCTCACTGGCATCCAACCCTGTCTCTTCCCGCAACTCACGTATCGCGGCAGCTGCGAGAGACTCCCCAGGCTCGACCTTGCCACCCGGTAAAGACCATTTGGAGCGATCCTTGCGGACAAAAAGAATGTGCCCTCCGTGTACACAAATAACCGTCGCTCTGCTCTTCATACCTGCACCCTACCCGACCACACCCTGCTCGCATCGCACAGGGAACGTACATACAGACCGCAGCCGACTTAAAAATGTCACAAAAATGTCATGAAATGCATAGACATCAAGGGTGCCAAAAAGACAACGGCATAGCCTGGAGGGAGGAAGCATGTCGATGACTCGAAGAACGGCAAAGCCTATCCACGCGAACAGAGGCATTTACCTCAAGTAAAAACTGCACGCATCTCTATAGGTATCAGTGCACTCCAGGACCGTCGATGAGGAAAAGTCCCGAGACTCTTTCCATGATAACGAATTTCCAATCCACATGACCTGTTTGTAATTACCGCCGAGATCAAGGTGCATATTCAAATACCTACCACCAGAGGTCACATAGATACAGTTATTTATAAAACCAACTTTATCGACACCTTGGTGAGTCAATACAAAATAGCTTTTCTCAAAGTTGGTAACAGCTTCCATGGCGCCATCAACCAACACACCTACCCACTCAGCGCCCTCACTTTTAGCTGGCGCGCTAAAAACCCCCATCTCGCCCTTGATATCTCGTGGCGAAGGGCATGATTCCTGGTCACCCGACCAGTCAGGGATATTGAAGTAATTACTACCAGGCGCGGCATGTACGAATGTAAATAACGGCAAACACAGTAACACCCAACCCAACAATCTAAACACGCTCCATTCCCTCGTGAATATCAGAAGGAAGGTTCTATCAGTCAGAATAATTTTAGGATGTAGGACAATTCTTAAAGTATTAGATTTTTCTCTTAAGAGCAGCGGTCTCTACGCCGACGCACTTACCTTGGTAGTCAGCAGTAACAGGGATGCTGCGCATGCGTATGACCACATTCCCGCCGGTGAGCACCCTACTTTTCATGAGATTTGCGCCTTGGGCGCATGGCTGTACGAACAGCAGAAATTCCCACAGGGATATATCCAGGCCCTGATGGGGCATGCCGACGAGAAAATGACGAAACACTATCAGGAGGGGCACACCGAAAAAGAGATCGCGTGCCTGAAGGTGGGCGCCGATTCGGCCTTTTGAATGGGGGGCTTTGCAAAGGTTTTGAAAACCGCAGGCAACAAAAAAGGGCCCACCTTTCGGTGGGCCCTTCCAGACCGCCCAGCAGAGCGGATTTTGTTTGGTAGGCGCGATTGGACTCGAACCAACGACCCCCACCATGTCAAGGTGGTGCTCTAACCAACTGAGCTACGTGCCTGCTGTGAGGCGGCATTCTACGGAATTCCGGAGGGGTGTCAACACCTTTTTTGCAGCTAACCCTCTGAATATGCGAATTTTTATTTTTCGGGCTCAGCAAGAAGATTTTTCGATGGCTGGTAGGCGTTTTTCAACTCAGGTAGGATCGACGCAATCGTCAAGAATATTAAACAGAGGTTGCAGGATGGCGAACACTCCTTACCCACAGTCGTATTACGCGGCGTCAGCCAACGCTGCTCCAGCCCGCCCGTCACTGCAAGATGATATGGAAACCGATATCTGCGTGATCGGTGCTGGTTACACCGGCCTGTCCAGCGCCCTGTTCCTGCTTGAGAACGGCTTTAAAGTCACCGTCCTGGAAGCGGCCAAGGTTGGCTTCGGCGCTTCCGGGCGTAACGGTGGGCAGATCGTCAACAGCTATAGCCGCGATATTGATGTGATTGAGCGCAGTGTCGGCCCCAAGCAGGCTCAGCTGCTTGGCCAGATGGCCTTCGAAGGCGGCAGGATCATTCGTGAGCAGGTCGCCAAGTATCAAATCCAGTGCGACTTGAAGGACGGCGGAGTGTTCGCCGCCATCACCAGCAAGCAGATGAGCCATCTGGAGTCACAGAAGCGCCTGTGGGAGCGCTACGGCCACACCCAGCTGGAATTGCTGGATCAGCGTCGCATTCGCGAAGTCGTCGCCTGTGACCTGTATCAGGGCGGCATGCTCGACATGAGCGGCGGGCACATCCATCCACTCAACCTGGCGCTGGGCGAAGCGGCAGCCGTGGAGTCACTGGGCGGCGTCATCTACGAGCAATCCCCTGCGGTGCGCATCGAGCGCGGCGCCAATCCGGTGATACACACCCCACAAGGCAAAGTCAGGGCCAAGTTCGTCATAGTCGCGGGCAACGCCTACCTGGGCAACCTGGTACCGGAACTGGCTGCCAAATCGATGCCGTGCGGCACTCAGGTCATCACTACCGAACCCTTGAGCGATGAACTGGCAAAAAGCCTGCTCCCCCAGGACTATTGCGTCGAGGACTGTAACTACCTGCTGGACTACTACCGCCTTTCCGCCGACAAGCGCCTTATCTTTGGCGGCGGCGTGGTGTATGGCGCTCGCGACCCGGCGAATATCGAAGCAATCATCCGACCGAAGATGCTCAAGGCCTTCCCGCAACTCAAGGATGTGAAGATCGACTATGCCTGGACCGGCAACTTCCTGCTGACCCTGTCGCGCCTGCCGCAAGTCGGACGCCTGGGCGACAACCTCTACTACTCCCAGGGCTGCAGCGGCCATGGCGTCACCTACACCCATCTGGCGGGCAAGGTACTGGCAGAGGCCCTGCGCGGCCAGGCAGAGCGTTTTGACGCCTTTGCCGAGCTGCCGCACTACCCCTTCCCTGGCGGCCAGCTGTTGCGCACCCCATTCACCGCGATGGGCGCCTGGTATTACAGCCTGCGAGACAAGCTGGGATTCTGATAACCCCTACCCCTCTCCAAATAAAAAACCGCCCATAAGGCGGTTTTTTTGAGGGCTTTGCAGAGGGGAAATGTCGACTGCCTGAGCGGCATCGAAGAAAGCCGGATTCCGAAAACAAAAAACCCCGGTCTTTCGACCAGGGTCTTTGCTATCGATCCGAAGAGCCTGTGGCTTCTTCGTCACCTGAGGGCGTTCAGTATTCCCTCAAGTAGATATGGCGCAGCGGACGGGACTCGAACCCGCGACCCCCGGCGTGACAGGCCGGTATTCTAACCGACTGAACTACCGCTGC
>NZ_JBQENK010000014.1:0-32805 GCF_052044735.1 Pseudomonas sp. 22526 | reverse complement strand
GGCGCAGCGGACGGGACTCGAACCCGCGACCCCCGGCGTGACAGGCCGGTATTCTAACCGACTGAACTACCGCTGCGCGTCGGTTGGATGCTTCCGTGGAAGCCTCCGCCTTTCTTTCGAAAGACACTCAAGAAGTGGTGGGTGATGACGGGATCGAACCGCCGACCCTCTGCTTGTAAGGCAGATGCTCTCCCGGCTGAGCTAATCACCCTTTGCTTCGTTGAGGCCGCGAAATTTACGCAGATACCGATGCTAAGTCAATACCCTGCTTGAAGTTTTTCTGAAAAAGACAAAATCACGACAAAGCCTGCAGAAGGGACCAACAACACCAACGACCTCAAGCCGCGCTCGTTGCACCCTCCACGCGTCATCAATCGCGATAAATCATTTTCTTGCTCATGCCGCCGTCGACCACGAACTCCTGGCCAGTGACAAAACCGGAGTTCTTCGACAACAGCCACGCCACCATCGCCGCCACATCCTCGACCGTCCCTACCCTGCCCGCCGGATGCTGGGCATGATCGGCATCGCTCAAAGGTTCGGCCCGACGCGCCGCCGGATCCCGGGCATCGATCCAGCCGGGGCTGACCGCATTGACCCGAATCTCCGGCCCCAGACTCATGGCCAGCGCATGGGTCAAGGCCAGCAGACCGCCCTTGCTCGCCGCATAGGCCTCAGTGTCAGGTTCCGATTGCCGGGCACGGGTAGACGCCAGGTTGACGATGGCTCCGCCGTGAGCGCGCAGATACGGCGCACAGTGCTTGGCCAGGAGCATCGGACCGCTGAGGTTCACCGCCAGCACCCGATTCCAGTAAGCCAGGTCGAGGCTTTCCAGGGTGATGTTGCGTGGATCGGCGACCGCCGCGTTGCACACCAACGCATCGAGACGCCCGAACTGCCCCAGCACTTCGGCGACACCCAGAGCGACCTGGGCTTCGTCCGCCACGTCCATAGCAATGAACCAGGCGCTGTCACCCAGAACCTTGGCCACCTGGGAGCCGCGCACACGATCCAGGTCGGTCAGCACCACCTGCCAGCCTTCGCTGATCAGCCAGGCAGCAATGCCCAGGCCGATACCGCGCGCCGCGCCGGTCACCAGCGCGACGCGGCCGTTGGCAATGCTCTGCTGTTCGGACAACTCGATCACAAGGCTGCCAAGCCGCGCGCCAGGTCGGCTTGCAGGTCCACCACATCCTCAAGACCGACAGCGATACGAATCAGGCTGTCACGGATGCCCGCCGCCTCACGCTCTTGCGGCGCCAGACGGCCGTGAGAGGTGGTGCTCGGGTGAGTGATGGTGGTCTTGCTGTCACCCAGGTTGGCAGTAATGGAAATCAGGCGAGTGGCGTCGATAAAACGCCAGGCCCCTTCCTTGCCACCCTTGACCTCGAAGCTCACCACCGCGCCGAAACCACGCTGCTGACGCTTGGCCAGTTCGTATTGCGGATGGCTTGGCAGACCGGCGTAGTGCACCTTCTCGATGCCATCCTGCTGCTCCAGCCATTCGGCCAGGGCCTGGGCATTGGCACAATGGGCGCGCATACGCAGGTTAAGGGTCTCGAGACCCTTGAGGAAGATCCAGGCGTTGAACGGGCTCAGGGTCGGCCCCGCGGTACGCAGGAAACCCACCACTTCTTTCATCTGTTCGCTGCGGCCAGCCACCACACCGCCCATGCAACGACCCTGGCCGTCGATGAACTTGGTGGCCGAGTGCACCACCACGTCCGCACCCAGCTTCAGCGGCTGCTGCAGTGCCGGCGTGCAGAAACAGTTGTCGACCACCAGCATTGCACCCTTGGCGTGAGCCACTTCGGACAGCGCAGCAATATCCACCAGCTCGGCGAGCGGGTTGGACGGCGATTCAACGAACAGCAACCTGGTATTGGCCTTGATTGCCGCATCCCAGCCGGACAGGTCCGCCAGGGGCACGTAATCGACCTCAATACCGAAGCGTTTGAAATACTTTTCGAACAGGCTGATGGTCGAGCCAAACACGCTGCGCGAAACCAGGACATGATCGCCCGCGCTGCACAAACTCATGACCACCGAGAGAATGGCCGCCATGCCGGTGGCGGTGGCCACGGCCTGCTCCGCGCCTTCCAGGGCGGCGATGCGCTCTTCGAACGCGCGCACGGTCGGGTTGGTGTAGCGGGAATAGACATTGCCCGGCACCTCGCCGGCGAACCGCGCGGCCGCATCGGCGGCCGTACGGAACACGTAGCTGGAGGTGAAGAACATCGGATCACCGTGCTCCCCTTCCGGGGTACGGTGTTGGCCGGCGCGCACGGCCAGGGTATCGAAAGCTACGCCATCAAGGTCGCTGTCCAGCCGACCGGCATCCCAATCCTGACTCATGCCGCCTACTCCTTATGTCTTTAATGCTCTAAATCAGTTGTTGTACAGATCGATGATCGCACTGACCGCCTGGGTCTTGGCCTTGGAGGCATCGTTACGGGCGTTTTCGATCTTGTTCAGGTAGGCCTCGTCGACGTCGCCAGTGACATATTTGCCATCGAACACCGCGCAGTCGAAGTTCTCGATCTTGATCTTGCCACCACCGACCGCCTCGATCAGGTCAGGCAGATCCTGATAGATCAGCCAGTCAGCGCCGATCAGATCGGCCACATCCTGAGTCGAACGATTGTGCGCGATCAGTTCGTGAGCGCTCGGCATATCGATGCCGTATACGTTAGGGAAACGCACGGCCGGCGCCGCGGAGCAGAAGTAGACGTTCTTCGCGCCGGCTTCACGGGCCATCTGGATGATCTGCTTGCAGGTGGTGCCGCGAACGATCGAGTCATCCACCAGCATCACGTTCTTGCCGCGGAACTCCAGCTCGATGGCATTGAGTTTCTGGCGCACGGATTTTTTCCGTGCAGCCTGGCCCGGCATGATGAAGGTCCGGCCGATGTAGCGGTTCTTCACGAAGCCTTCGCGGAACTTGACGCCCAGGTGGTTCGCCAGCTCCAGCGCCGCGGTACGGCTGGTATCCGGAATCGGGATGACCACGTCGATATCGTGATCCGGACGCTCGCGCAGGATCTTCTCCGCCAGCTTCTCACCCATGCGCAGACGCGCCTTGTACACCGACACACCGTCGATGATCGAGTCCGGACGCGCCAGGTAGACGTGTTCGAAGATGCACGGAGTCAGTTTCGGATTGGTCGCGCACTGACGGGTATGCAGCTTGCCGTCTTCAGTGATGTAGACCGCTTCGCCCGGCGCCAGGTCGCGGATCAGGGTGAAGCCCAGCACATCCAGGGAAACGCTTTCGGAGGCAATCATGTACTCGACGCCTTCGTCGGTGTGACGCTGACCGAAAACGATCGGGCGAATACCGTGAGGGTCGCGGAAACCGACGATGCCATAACCGGTGACCATGGCCACTACCGCATAACCGCCAACACAACGGTTGTGCACGTCGGTCACGGCGGCGAACACGTCTTCTTCGGTCGGTTGCAGCTTGCCGCGCTGGGCCAGCTCATGAGCGAAGACGTTGAGCAGGACTTCCGAATCGGAATTGGTGTTGACGTGGCGCAGGTCAGATTCGTAGATCTCCTTGGCCAGCTGTTCAACGTTGGTCAGGTTACCGTTATGCGCCAGGGTAATGCCGTAAGGCGAGTTGACGTAAAACGGTTGAGCTTCGGCCGAAGTCGAGCTGCCAGCGGTCGGATAACGCACATGGCCAATACCCATGTGACCGACCAGGCGCTGCATGTGCCGTTGATGGAAAACATCACGGACCAGGCCGTTGTCCTTGCGCAGGAATAACCGGCCATCATGGCTGGTCACGATACCGGCAGCGTCCTGGCCGCGGTGCTGGAGGACGGTTAGCGCGTCATACAGCGCCTGATTGACGTTCGACTTACCGACGATACCGACGATGCCACACATGCGACGCAACCCCTACTTAATGAAACTGAACTGAACACATCTTACTGAGGCGTTTTGGCCGGTAAGAGTTGTTCCTTGAACGGTATTTCAGCGGGTACGCTGATACCGCTGGCCAGCCACTGACTGCTCCACCCCAATATGAGGTTTTTTGACCAGTCTGCAACCAATAGAAATTGTGGCACCAGTCGCGACTGCTGCCACCAGGAATCCTGTTGTACCGGTCCCAGGCTCAACAGCCCGACTGCCACGACCACCAGCAACGCGCCACGCGCCGCGCCGAAGGCCATGCCCAGGAATCGATCGGTCCCGGATAGCCCGGTGACGCGAACCAACTCGCCGATAAGATAATTGATCATTGCGCCCACGATTAAAGTGGCGACAAACATGATGGCACAGCCCGCGATCACGCGAGCCGAGGGAGTCTCGATGTATCCGCTGAGGTATTCGGACAGAGAACCGCCAAACATCCAGGCAACGACTCCTGCGACAATCCAGGTAAGCAGCGACAGCGCTTCTTTGACGAAGCCGCGACTCAAACTGATCAAAGCGGAGATGGCGATGATTGCAACGATCGCCCAGTCAACCCAGGTAAATGGCACAGTGCAGCCTACAGACGGATAAGGCGGCGCATTTTAACAGAGCGCATGGCCGTCGGTAAGCTGCGATTCACTGTGCTTCGCAAATCAAGGCGATAGCCTTAACCGCGCTCAGGCTGAAAGCGCACGACAAAGCCCTTGAGGTTCTGCTGACGGCTCAGCAAGTCGCGCAGGCGGTCCGCCTCGGCCCGCTCGATCAACGGGCCGACGAACACCCGGTTCTTGCCATCGGCGGAACGGATATAGGCGTTGTAACCCTGGCTGCGCAGGGTTTTCTGCAGGTTTTCAGCACTTTCCCGACTGGACAGGCTGGCCAGCTGCACCGACCAACTGACCGACAGGCCATTCGCATCAACACGGCTTGGGGTCGCATCGGGCTTGGCTGGCGCAGCGGCAATCGGCTGGGCAGGAGCCGGCTTGGGCGCTGGTGCCGGCGGCGGAGCCACTGGCTTGCTCGCAGCGACTGGCAGCGGCGCCGGAGTCGGGACTGGAGCTGGAGCCAAAGCAACCGGGGCACTTGGAGCAATCGGCATCGAAGGCGCGGCCTGCTTGGCCACCTCTTCATCGGTGGGTACCGGCTCCTGTGGCAGCGCCTGCGGCTCCGGCACCACGACCGGCTCGACCTGCACCTGGGTTACCGCAGGGGTCTGAGGCACTGCCGGCGCTTCGACATTGACATGCCGCTGCTCATCTTCGCGGGAAAACAGCATCGGCAGGAAAATCACCGCCAACGCCACCAGAACCAGGGCCCCAACCATTCGCTGCTTGTAGACGTTATCCAGCATAGCCATGTGCAGCTTCCTCCGTGGAGCGCCGGGCGAGCCACTCGAGCGCCTCGGCAACACAATAAAAAGATCCGAACAGCAGAATCTCGTCTTCGGCCGCAGCCTGCGCGCACTGCCCTTCCAGCGCAGCAGCCACACTCTCATAAGACGCTACCGAAGCCCCAAGGTTCTCCAGTGCAGCCTGCAAGTCCGCAACGGGACGCGCGCGGGCAGAATCCAGCGGCGCCACCGCCCAATGCTCGACACAGGTATCCAGACAGGCAACCACGCCCTCCAGATCCTTGTCCGCCAACAGGCCGAATACCGCCAGGCGCTTGCCCGCCACGGGTCGGCGCATCAGGCGCTCGGCCAGATACTCCGCGGCATGAGGGTTGTGCCCGACATCCAGCAGCAGATTCAGGCGCTTGCCCTGCCACTCGAACTGACGGCGATCCAGGCGCCCGGCCACTCGCGTCTGCCGCAAGGCTTCGGCGATGCGCTCGGCCTGCCAAGGCAACCCCAGCAGCAAATAGGCCTGCAAGGCCAGCGCGGCGTTCTCCATGGGCAGATCGAGCAGCGGCAAGTCGCGCAACTCGACGGCATTGCCCCGTGCATCGAGACCGCGCCACTGCCAGTTCACCTCGGTGATCCCCAGGTCGAAATCACGACCCCGCAGGAAGAACGGGCAGTTCAACTCACGCGCCTTATCCAGCAGGGGCTGAGGGGGATTCAGGTCACCGCAGAGCGCAGGCGCACCCTGGCGGAAGATGCCGGCCTTCTCGAAGGCCACGGATTCACGGGTGTCGCCCAGATAATCGGCATGGTCGACGCCGATACTGGTGACCAGCGCCAGATCGGCATCCACCAGGTTGACCGCATCCAGGCGCCCGCCCAGGCCGACTTCCAGCACCACAGCGTCGAGACCGGCACGCTGGAACAGCCAGAAGGCCGCCAAAGTGCCCATCTCGAAATAGGTCAGGGAAATTTCCCCGCGCCCGGCCTCGACCGCGACAAAGGCCTCGCACAGCTGGGCATCGCTGGCTTCGACGCCATCGATCTGCACGCGCTCGTTGTAGCGCAACAGATGGGGAGAATTGTAGACACCGACCTTCAGCCCCTGGGCTCGCAGCAAGGACGCCACGAACGCGCAGGTAGAACCCTTGCCGTTGGTACCAGTCACCGTGATGACCCGAGGCGCCAGCCTGCCCAATCCCATGCGGGATGCTACTTCTTGCGAGCGCTCCAGCCCCATGTCGATGGCTGACGGATGCAACTGCTCAAGGTAGGCAAGCCAGTCGCCAAGGGTACGTTCGGTCATATGTTTGCAGGCACCGGTGGCACCACGATCGCCTCGACAGGCGCGGCGACGAACTCAGGCGTCGGCAAGCCCATCAGTTGAGCCAGCAGGTTGCCCAGGCGCGGGCGCAACTCTTGGCGCGGGATGATCATGTCGATGGCGCCATGCTCCAGCAGGAACTCGCTGCGCTGGAAACCTTCCGGCAGTTTTTCACGCACGGTCTGCTCGATCACGCGAGGACCGGCGAAACCGACCAGGGCCTTGGGCTCGGCGACAATCACGTCACCCAGCATCGCCAGACTGGCAGAAACGCCACCGTAGACCGGGTCGGTCAACACGGAAATGAATGGCAGCCCTTCTTCACGCAGGCGCGCCAGCACCGCGGAGGTCTTGGCCATTTGCATCAGGGAGATCAGCGCTTCCTGCATCCGCGCACCGCCGGAAGCGGAGAAGCAGACCATAGGACAACGTTTTTCCAGCGCGTAGTTGGCGGCACGCACAAAACGCTCGCCAACGATGGCGCCCATGGAGCCGCCCATGAAGGAGAACTCGAACGCCGACACCACCACCGGCATACCCAGCAGGGTACCGCTCATGGAAATCAGCGCGTCCTTTTCACCGGTCTGCTTCTGGGCCGCGGTCAGGCGATCCTTGTACTTCTTGCCGTCGCGGAATTTCAGACGGTCTACCGGCTCCAGGTCGGCGCCCAGTTCGGCACGGCCTTCAGCGTCGAGGAAAATGTCGATACGGGCGCGAGCGCCGATACGCATGTGATGGTTGCACTTGGGGCAAACGTCCAGGGTCTTTTCCAGCTCCGGACGATACAGCACCGCCTCGCAGGATGGGCACTTGTGCCACAGACCTTCAGGCACCGAGCTTTTCTTCACCTCGGAACGCATGATCGAAGGGATCAGTTTGTCTACTAACCAGTTGCTCATGCTTTCTTTCTCCAGTACCGGCGGCCCGAACGCTCTGGTTCGCGGCCCCGCGTATGCCCTTGAGCTAAATTCATGTGTGCGGCGATGATCTGTTCGCTACCGCGGTCAGCGCGAGCTTGACCTGCCTGTACCGAACGGCTCCTCAGCCATCCCGGCAACCCCCGGATAGAGCGGTTGCCACTTCGATTTCGGCCCGCCCAGCGACGGTGCCGGCCTGTTTTGTACAGTGGTGTTATGGACGGCGGCAGACTGCCAGCCGTCACATCGACTAACAGCTGCCGCGAACGGCCTGCATGAAAGCGCGAATCTTTGCGTGATCCTTGATGCCCTTGCTCTGCTCCACCCCACCGCTGACATCCACCGCGTACGGGCGAACCTGCGCTATCGCCTGGCCGACATTCTCGGCAGTCAAGCCACCGGCCAGGATGATCGGCTTGCTCAAGCCTTTCGGTACCAGTGACCAATCGAAGGCTTCGCCGGTTCCACCCGGCACGCCCTCGACATAGGTATCGAGCAGGATGCCGCTGGCCCGCGCATAAGCCGCGCAACTGCCGGCAATATCGTCGCCGGCCTTGACCCGCAGCGCCTTGATGTAGGGCCGGTGATAGCCCTCACAGTCCGCCGGCGTTTCATCGCCGTGAAACTGCAACAGGTCCAGCGGCACCGCGTCGAGGATCTCGCCCAGTTCGCAGCGGCTGGCATTGACGAACAGGCCCACGGTGGTCACGAACGGCGGCAGCGCGGCAATGATCGCCCGCGCCTGCTGGACGTTCACCGCCCGCGGGCTCTTGGCGTAGAACACCAGCCCGATGGCATCGGCCCCGGCCTCGACCGCCGCCAACGCATCCTCAATGCGGGTAATCCCACAAATTTTGCTGCGAACGGCTGGCATGTCGTTTAAACCTCAGGGCAAATCCGGGGAAAGTCCCGGATGGTAGCAAATGCTTTTCCAGGCGTCAGCCGTCAAGTTCCGAGAAGCCGGTGAGGAAATGTGGCCCGATGTATCGCTCGGGCAACTCGAACTCATCGTGGTACTCGACCTGCACCAGATAAAGCCCGAAAGGATGCGCCGTCACCCCGCCCGTGCGGCGAATCCGGCTCTCCAGCACCTCCCTGGCCCACTCGACCGGACGCTCGCCCGCACCGATGGTCATCAGCACCCCGGCGATATTGCGCACCATGTGATGCAGGAACGCACTGGCACGGATATCCAGGACAATCATCTTGCCGTGCCGGGTGACCCGCAGATGGTGGATTTCCTTGATCGGCGATTTGGCCTGGCACTGCCCGGCGCGGAACGCACTGAAATCATGGGTGCCCACCAGATGCTGGGCTGCCTCGGCCATCCGCTCGACATCCAGTGGGCGATGATTCCAGGTGATCTCCTCGTTCAGGTGCGCCGGACGGATCTGGTCGTTGTAGATCACGTAGCGATAGCGGCGGGCAATCGCCTTGAACCGCGCATGAAAATGCGCCGGCATGACCTTGGCCCAGCTCACGCTGATGTCATGGGGCAGGTTGATATTGGCCCCCATCACCCACGCTTTCATCGAACGTTCGGCCTGGGTATCGAAATGCACCACCTGCCCGCAGGCGTGCACGCCGGCGTCGGTACGCCCGGCGCAAGACAGCAACACCGGCGAGTCCGCCACTCGGGACAGCGCCTTCTCGAGGGTTTCCTGGACACTCGGGACACCGGAAGCCTGACGCTGCCAGCCGCGATAACGCGAGCCCTTGTATTCGACACCCAACGCGATTCTGAAAAAGCCTGCGGCCGCCATTTCGGCGGCCGCGTTATCTATATTTGCCAAGAACTTACAGCCTGCTGATATGCGCAAAGGCGGCCATTATAAGGCGCGCGCAAGCAGACGCCATGCACGGCCCGCTTTTAGTTGAGGTTTGCCGATCATGTGCCGGCGAGCGCAAACAGGATTGCGCGAGAACCAGGGCAAACGTTATATAGATAAATATATAGCGATAAGTATAAATCCACTCGACCGGAACCTGACCAATGACCGCCATCAACAAGGAAGCCGTGGGCCTCGCCTACAGCCTGCAAGGCATGCTCCACGCCAAGCGCAAGACCTGGGAAGCCATCACGCAGATAGCCGCACGCATCCAGCCAGGCATGCTCGAATCCCAGGCTCGCGCGCTGGGGCTGGAGGTGCTTGCTGAACTGGGCATGGACAGGATCTGGCATCCGGCGCTGATCCGCTTTGGCGAAAACACCCTGAAGACCTTCAAGCAACGCTCCGAAGGCGATCCGCTACTGGGTGACAACGACATCTTCTTTATCGACCTGGGGGTGGTCTGGGACCGCCACGAAGGCGATTGCGGCGCCACCTTCGTCACCGGCAACGATCCCGAGATGCAAGCCTGCGCCGCGGCAGCCCAGACCCTGTTCGAGCGGGTTCGCGATCACTGGAGCGAGCACCAGGTGGCCGGCCCCGCCCTGTATCGCTATGCCGAGGAACAGGCGAGCGCCATGGGCTGGGTGCTGAACCTGGAGATCAAGGGGCATAGGGTCAGCGACTTCCCCCACGCCATCTATCGAGCGGGCGACCTGGGCAACTTCGAGGCGTGCCCCAACGTCGGCCTGTGGATCCTGGAAATCCAGATCGCCCACCCTACCCGGCCGTTCGGTGCCTTCTACGAAGACCTGCTGGCCTGACAGCACAAGCGCCGTCATTGGCCCGGAAACAAAAACGGCAGCCTCGATGGCTGCCGTTTTTTTGCTGCTAGCGCTGACTCAGACCAGACGCGCGAGCATTTCCTTGGCTTCGCTTTTCTGACCGTCGTTACCTTCGCTGATGACTTCGCCGAGAATATCCCGCGCACCATCGTTATCGCCCATGTCGATGTAGGCCTGGGCCAGATCGAGCTTGGTCGCCACTTCGTCGGAGCCGGAAAGGAAATCGAAATCCCCTTCGTCGGCACTGCCCGCGGCGTCTTCTGCGGTAAAGGTCGGCTCGGCCAGCGCCGGCTGCTCGAGGCTTTGCGACAAGCGATCCAACTCAGCGTTGACATCGTCCAACTCGGACGCGAACGCATCCTTGGCAGCAGGCTGCGCATCCATCTCGTCAGCCAGGGACAAGTCGAAGTCCGCAGGCAGTTCAAGATCGTCGAGCGCAGCCTCGGTCACCGTAGGCACCTCGACAGCCGGCAGATCCTTCAGGTCGTCATCCAGGCTGAGAAGGAAATCCTCATCGGCTTGCGCCGCGGCAGGAAGATCCTCACCCAGATCCAGGTCGAAATCCGACAGGTCGTCCAGGCTTTCCTTGGCTTCGGTTTGCTGCTGCAACACCGACTCGAAACTCAGGTCGTCATCCAGCGGGAATTCGTCCAACTCGGGCTCAACTTGGGCAGGAGCAGCCGGAGCAGCCAGCGACTCCGGAGAAGCCGCTTCCAGATCGTCCAGGCTCAGATCGAAATCGGTATCCAGGTCGTCGACAGCCGGGGCCGGTGCAGGCTCCTGCGGCTCGTCGAGCAACAGTTCCTTGACGTATTGAGCATCCAGCGCCGCCGCTACAGCAGCCGCACCGAGACCTGCAGCTGCCACCGCAGCCATCGCCGGGAAACGGCTTTTCAGTTGCTCGACTTCAGCGTGGTTCTTGCCATTGGCCACCAGCTGACGCTCCTCGGCCACAAAGGCGCTGCGATCGCCCTGATGACCGTAGACTTCCATCAACTTCAAGCGCAACTCGCTACGCTGCGGTTCCAGCTTGACGGCTTCCTCCAGGATCGCCGCCGCCTGGTTCAGGCGACCGCCATCGATATGGGACTGGGCCTGATCCAGCACATCGACCGGATGCTCGACTGCCGCAGCCACCGGCGCCGCGGCCACCACAGGCGCCACGACAGGAGCTGGAGCTGGAGCTGGAGCTGGAGCTGGAGCTGGAGCTGGAGCTGGAGCGAGCTTGACGCTCGGCGGAGGAACTTCAAGGCCTTCGAAGCTGCTTTCCGGCAGATCCAGGTCCTTGGACAGCTCAGCCTCTTCGGACAAGGCACGAGCCATGCGCAGATGCTTTTCCGCCTCCTGCTGAGCCTTGCGGCGACGAGCCAGCAACAGCAGCAACAACAGCACCAGTACTGCCCCGCCACCCGCCAACCCCAGAAGGATCGGGTTGGTCAGCAGCTCGTTGAATTTGTCTTCATCGGACGCCGGCGTTTGCGTCTGGGCCGGTGCCGCTTCAGCCGGGGCCTCGCCCGGAGCTGCGGCAGGCTCGGTCACTGGCGCCGCCGGGGTCGCAGGCTGCTCAGCCAGTTGCGCCGGCATGGCCGCAGTCGGTTGTGCTGGCGCCACGGCACCCGCCCCTTCCGCCTGCAACTTGGCCAACTGGTCGTTCTTCAATTCGAGCAGACGTTGCAGCTTGTCCAGTTGGCTCTGCAGGTCCGTCATGCGGCTTTTCAACTCGGCGTTATCGCGCCGGGCCGCATCGAGGCTTTCCTGAGTCACCGCCAGCTTGTTGCTCAGCGCCTGGCTGTCGCCAGCCGCACCCTTGCCCCGCGCCTTGCCCGACTCGGCAGACACCAGGCTCAGACTATCCTTGACCGCGCCTTGTGCCGGCACCTTGTCCGCACCGGCACGCCGGGTACCGTCCAGTTGCTGCTGAGCGCCACGCGGCGCCAGGCGACGCCCCTGACGCCATGCCGTATTCTGCGCGGCGACCTCGGCGATCGCTTGCGGCTGCGGCAGGCTGGTGCTCTGCACGGCATCGGGCAGGCGCAATACCTGGCCGGTTTTCAGCCGGTTGATGTTGCCATCGATAAAGGCATCCGGGTTCAACGCCTGGATGGCCAGCATGGTTTGCTGGACCGAACCGCCATTGCGGGCCTTGGCTGCAATTTCCCAGAGGGTGTCGCGGGCCGAGGTGGTGTATTGGGCAGGCTTGCCGGCACCGGTGACCGGCGCGGCAACCGCTGGAGCCTGCGCCGCGGATTGCGCGGCCGCTTCAGCGGTTTGCGGGGAAAACTTGGAAGGATCGAGCAGGACGCTGTAGTCGCGCAGCAGACGGCCATTGGGCCACATCACCTGCACCAGGAACTTGACCATCGGCTCGGAGAGCGGCTGGCTCGAAGTGACCCGCAGCACACTCTTGCCGTTGGCATTGAGCACCGGGGTAAAGCTCAGGTCATTGAGAAAGGCCTGGCGATCGACGCCCGCCTTGGCGAAATCTTCAGGCGAGGCCAGGCTCGGCACCACCTCGGCGGCGGTGAGATCCTTGACGTCCAGCAACTCGATTTCTGCAACCAGCGGCTGGTTCAGAGTCGACTTCAGGGTCAGCTCCCCGAGCCCAAGCGCCTGCGCCATACCGGAGGACAGCGCCGACGCGGCCGCTATTGCTAACACCAGTTTGCGAACTTGAACCATAGCCTCATCCTTTGTTTGAACATTCCTCGGCCAGCGAGAAGGTGTTGTAGCGCTGCCGTAAGGCATTGCGTGCGGCCTGAAGGGCCGTTTCGCGCGATTATGTCTGCATGCCTTGGAAGAGCGCGACAGCAGCTCACCTCCAGCAACCAGCCAAGCATAGCGCCCAGCTAGAATCATTCTGCAAATTGTTGCCAAGTATCTTTTACAGAAGGTCTTTTATCAACAACTCAGCCAGCTGCACCGCGTTGAGCGCAGCCCCTTTGCGTACGTTATCTGACGTCAGCCAGAGATTAAGTTCCGCCGGGTCGTCGATCCCCGCGCGTACCCGACCAACGTAGACCACATCCTGTCCCACTGCATCGCCCACCGCGGTCGGGTAGTCGCCCGCCTCCACCAGCTCGATGCCAGGAGCCGCTTCAAGCGCGGCATTGACCGCGTCCAAGTCGATCGCCGTGGCTGACTGCAGAGTCACGCTATAGCTATCGCCAAAAAACACCGGGGCTTGAACACAAGTGACAGAAATCTTTAATAAAGGCTGCGCCAGCACCTCGCGCAACTCCCGAACCAGACGTTTTTCCAACAAGGTGTGACCCTGCTCGTCCGGCGTGCCGACCTGCGCCAACAGGTTGAACGCCATCTGCCGGTCGAAGAATCGCGGCTCCAGTGGGCGGGCATTGAGCAGCTCAGCGGTCTGCCGCGCCAGCTCGGTTACCGCTTCACGGCCCTGGGTGGACACCGCCAGGCTGGCGGTCAGGTTGACCCGCTGGATCTCGAACAGGGCCTGCAACGGCGCCAGGACCACCGCCAGCGAGGTGGCTGCGGCGCTGGGGCTGCTCAGTTGAACGGGCTTCTTCAGGCCAGCCAGCACGCGCTCGTTGGCTTCCGGCACCAGATTCGGCGCCTGGGCCGAAGGCAATGCGCCCGACAGGTCAATCACCGCGCAATTGGCCGCCGTGGCCCGCGGGGCGAAGCTCAGGGTCACCGCCGGGCCGGCAGCGAAAAATGCCAGCTGCACCTTGCTGAAATCGAACTCGTCGACCTCGCGCACCCGCACATTCTTTCCACGAAACGGCACCGAGTGCCCCGCCGACTCGCTGCTGGCCAGCAAGTGCAGGTTGGCGATCGGGAAATCGCGCTCTTCGAGAATCTGGACGAGGGTTTCGCCGACAGTACCGGTGGCACCGATCACGGCGATATCGAAGGACTGGTTCATGGTGCTACCTCTGGCGAAACGGGGGGAGCGGCACTTTACCCGGCGCTTGGGGGCGAGGCAATTTATCAGACCTGACAGATCAGACTTTTCGCAAACATGCTCATAGCCAGTAATCAGGAGCGGCTCCGATATGAAAAAAGCCCGCGCCTCTTACGAGACACGGGCTCTTTCAACACATCAGAGGATCAACGCTCGAGCAGGATCCGCAGCATGCGGCGCAGCGGTTCGGCGGCGCCCCACAGCAGCTGGTCGCCGACGGTGAACGCGCCGAGGAACTGCGAGCCCATGTTCAGCTTGCGCAGACGGCCCACCGGGATGTTCAGGGTGCCGGTGACCTTGGTCGGGCTCAGCTCCTGCATGCTGATGTCGCGCTGGTTCGGTACCAGTTTGACCCAAGGGTTGTGCTGGCTGATCAGCCCTTCGATATCGGCGATCGGCACGTCCTTGTTCAGCTTGATGGTCAGCGCCTGGCTGTGGCAACGCATGGCGCCGATGCGCACGCAGATGCCATCGACCGGGATCGGGCTCTTGAAGCGACCGAGGATCTTGTTGGTCTCGGCCTGGGCCTTCCACTCTTCACGGCTCTGGCCGTTCGGCAGTTCCTTGTCGATCCACGGGATCAGGCTGCCGGCCAGCGGCACGCCGAAGTTCTCGGTCGGGTAGGCATCGCTGCGCATGGCCTCGGCGACCTTGCGGTCGATGTCGAGGATGGCGCTGGCCGGGTTGGCCAGGTCATCCGCCACGGCAGCATGGGTCGCGCCCATCTGCTTGATCAGTTCGCGCATGTTCTGCGCGCCGGCACCGGAGGCCGCCTGGTAGGTCATGGCACTCATCCACTCCACCAGACCAGCTTCGAACAGGCCGCCCAGGCCCATCAGCATCAGGCTGACGGTGCAGTTGCCGCCGATGTAGTTCTTGGTGCCGGAGTCCAGCTGCTGGTCGATGACCTTGCGGTTCACCGGGTCGAGGATGATCACCGCGTCATCCTGCATGCGCAGGCTGGAAGCGGCATCGATCCAGTAGCCCTGCCAGCCGGCTTCGCGCAGCTTGGGGAAGACTTCGCTGGTGTAGTCGCCACCCTGGCAGGTCAGAATCACGTCGAGGGTCTTCAGCTCTTCAATGCTGTAAGCGTCCTTGAGCGGAGCAATGTCCTTGCCCACGGACGGGCCTTGGCCACCGACATTGGAAGTGGTGAAAAACACCGGCTCGATAAGATCGAAGTCCTGCTCTTCCAGCATCCGCTGCATGAGCACGGAACCGACCATGCCGCGCCAACCGATCAGACCTACACGTTTCATCGCAACTACACCTATACAAAAGTGGGCCACCGTCTGAGCGGTGGGCCCGAAAGATTACAGATTCCGCAGCGCGGCGACTACTGCATCGCCCATTTCCTGCGTACCCACCTTGGTGCAACCGGCCGACCAGATGTCGCCGGTGCGCAATCCCTGGTCCAGTACCCGGCTCACGGCCTGCTCGATGGCATCTGCCGCGTCGTTCAGGTTGAAGCTGTAACGCAGCATCATCGACACCGACAGAATGGTCGCCAGCGGGTTGGCGATGCCCTGGCCGGCGATATCCGGCGCCGAACCGTGGCATGGCTCGTACATGCCCTTGTTGTTGGCATCCAGCGACGCCGACGGCAGCATGCCGATGGAGCCGGTGAGCATCGACGCTTCGTCGGAAAGGATGTCGCCGAACATGTTGTCGGTGACGATTACGTCGAATTGCTTCGGCGCACGCACCAGTTGCATGGCGGCGTTGTCGACGTACATGTGGCTCAGTTCGACATCCGGGTAATCCTTGGCCACCTGCTCGACCACTTCGCGCCACAGCTGGCTGGAGGCCAGGACGTTGGCCTTGTCCACCGAGCAGAGTTTCTTGCCACGCACCCGGGCCATGTCGAAGCCGACACGGGCGATGCGGCGGATTTCACTCTCGCTGTACGGCAGGGTGTCGTAGGACTGACGCTCGCCATTTTCCAGCTCGCGGGTACCGCGTGGCGCGCCGAAGTAGATACCGCCGGTCAGCTCGCGGACGATGAGGATGTCCAGGCCAGAGACGATTTCCGGCTTGAGGCTGGAAGCATCGGCCAGTTGCGGGTAGAGGATTGCCGGACGCAGGTTGCCGAACAGGCCCAGTTGCGCGCGGATCTTCAGCAGGCCGCGCTCAGGACGGATGTCACGCTCGATCTTGTCCCATTTCGGGCCGCCCACGGCGCCCAGCAGCACCGCGTCGGCTGCCCGCGCACGATCCAGGGTCTCATCGGCCAGCGGCACGCCGTGCTTGTCGATGGCCGCGCCACCGATCACGTCATGGCTCAGCTCGAAGCCCAGGCTGTACTTGTCGTTGGCCAGCTCCAGCACCTTGACCGCCTCGGCCATGATTTCCGGGCCAATACCGTCACCTGGGAGAATCAGAATCTGCTTACTCATGCTTTCCTCATTTGCTCTGTCGGTGTGCTGGTCGGCACGCCCGGAAAAATGCTGTTGCCCGGCCTGCGCGTCCGTCCACCTGTAGAGAACGAAGCGCTGGCCCGAATATCAAGCCCGCTATGTTTTTTAGTGGCTTCAGGACCTATCGCGAGCAAGCTCGCTCCTGCAACGCCGATCAGGCGTCGCGAAACAACCACGGCTGGCTGGCACGGTGCTTGGCCTCGAAGGCGGCAATCGCGTCGCCGTCCTGCAAGGTCAGGCCGATATCGTCCAGGCCGTTGAGCAGGCAATGCTTGCGGAACGCATCGATCTCGAACTTCAACACCTTGCCATCGGGACGGGTCACGGTCTGGGCCTGCAGGTCGATCTGCAGCTGGTAGCCCGGATTGGCCTCGACCTGCTGGAACAGCTCATCGACTTCAGCATCGCTGAGGATGATCGGCAGCAAGCCGTTCTTGAAGCTGTTGTTGAAGAAAATGTCGGCGTAGCTCGGCGCAATGATGCTGCGAAAACCATATTCTTCCAACGCCCAGGGGGCGTGCTCACGGCTGGAGCCGCAACCGAAGTTCTCCCGGGCCAGCAACACGCTGGCGCCCTGGTAGCGTTCGGCGTTGAGCACAAAATCCTTGTTCAGCGGACGCTTGGAGTTGTCCTGGTACGGCTGGCCGACATCCAGGTAGCGCCACTCGTCAAACAGGTTCGGACCGAAGCCGGTGCGCTTGATCGACTTGAGGAACTGCTTGGGAATGATCTGATCGGTGTCGACGTTGGCACGATCCAAAGGCGCGACAAGACCGGTGTGCTGGGTAAAAGCTTTCATGCTGCGCTCCTTAGATCAATTCACGGACGTCGACGAAACGACCGCTGACGGCGGCGGCCGCGGCCATGGCCGGGCTGACCAGGTGAGTACGCCCACCGGCGCCCTGCCGACCTTCGAAGTTGCGGTTCGAGGTCGAAGCGCAATGCTCGCCGGACTCCAAACGGTCCGGGTTCATCGCCAGGCACATCGAGCAGCCCGGCTCGCGCCATTCGAAGCCCGCTTCGAGGAAGATCTTGTCCAGGCCTTCCGACTCCGCCTGGGCCTTCACCAGGCCCGAACCCGGGACCACGATGGCCTGCTTGATGGTCGAGGCCACTTTGCGGCCCTTGGCGATGACGGCCGCGGCACGCAGGTCTTCGATCCGCGAGTTGGTGCAGGAACCGATGAATACCCGGTCCAGCTGGATGTCGGTGATCGCCTGGTTGGCGGTCAAACCCATGTATTTCAAGGCACGGACGATGGAATCGCGCTTGACCAGGTCCATTTCCTTGGCCGGGTCCGGCACGTTCTGATCGACGGCCAGCACCATCTCGGGCGAAGTGCCCCAGCTGACCTGCGGCTTGATCTGCGCGGCATCCAGTTCGACCACAGTGTCGAACTTGGCGTCGGCGTCGGAGACCAGGTCTTTCCAGGCTTCGACGGCGAGGTCCCATTCCGCGCCTTTAGGCGCGAACGGACGACCCTTGACGTATTCCACGGTCTTTTCGTCCGCCGCCACCAGGCCCACGCGGGCGCCGGCTTCGATGGACATGTTGCAGATGGTCATGCGGCCTTCGACGGACAGGTCGCGAATCGCGCTGCCGGCGAACTCGATGGCATGGCCGTTACCGCCGGCGGTGCCGATCTTGCCGATCACGGCCAGGACGATGTCCTTGGCGGTCACGCCAAATGGCAACTTGCCCTCGACCCGCACCAGCATGTTTTTCATTTTCTTGGCGACCAGGCACTGGGTGGCGAGCACGTGCTCGACCTCGGAGGTGCCGATGCCGTGCGCCAGGGCGCCAAAGGCACCGTGGGTCGAGGTGTGGGAGTCGCCGCAGACCACGGTCATGCCCGGCAAGGTGGCGCCCTGCTCCGGGCCGATGACGTGAACGATGCCCTGGCGCACGTCGTTCATCTTGAATTCGACGATGCCGTATTCGTCACAGTTGTCGTCGAGGGTCTGCACCTGCAAACGCGAGACCTGGTCGGCGATGGCGCTGATGCCGCCCTTGCGCTCCGGCGTGGTCGGTACGTTGTGGTCCGGGGTCGCGATATTGGCATCGATGCGCCAAGGCTTGCGCCCGGCCAGACGCAGGCCTTCGAAGGCTTGCGGCGAGGTCACTTCGTGGATGATGTGACGATCGATGTAGATCAGCGCCGAGCCATCGTCGCGCTGCTTGACCAAATGCGAATCCCAGAGCTTGTCGTAGAGCGTTTTGCCGGCCATCAGACGGTTCCTCATCATTTTCTATGCCGCGGGTCTCTGACACCGGTCAATAACCCCTTGGCTTGTGAGGCTGATGCTATGGCGTTACATTAAATAACTCAAATTCATATTTTTTATACTTTGGATAACCGACTGGAATACGACCATGGACCTGGCCAACCTCAATGCCTTTATCGCGATTGCCGAAACCGGCAGCTTCTCCGGGGCCGGCGAGCGCCTGCACCTGACCCAGCCGGCCATCAGCAAGCGCATCGCCGGCCTTGAGCAACAACTCAATGTGCGGCTGTTCGATCGCCTGGGCCGCGAAGTGGGCCTGACCGAGGCCGGGCGCGCCCTGCTGCCGCGGGCCTATCAGATCCTCAACGTGCTGGACGACACCCGCCGGGCGCTGACCAACCTGACCGGTGAAGTCAGCGGCCGCCTGACCCTGGCCACCAGCCACCATATCGGCCTGCACCGCCTGCCGCCCCTGCTGCGCGCCTTTACCCGGCGTTACCCGGAAGTAGCCCTGGACATCCAGTTTCTCGACTCGGAAGTGGCCTACGAAGAGATCCTCCACGGTCGCGCCGAACTGGCGGTGATCACCCTGGCCCCCGAGCCCCATACGCTGGTCAAGGCCACGCCGGTGTGGAACGACCCGCTGGACTTCGTCGCCGCCCCCGAGCATCCGCTGGTGAGCAACGGCAGGGTCAGCCTGGCCGATATCGCCCTGCATCCGGCAGTATTTCCCGGCGGCAACACCTTTACTCACCATATTGTCCAGCGCCTGTTCGAGGCCCAGGGCCTGACCCCGAACATCGCCATGAGCACTAACTACCTGGAAACCATCAAGATGATGGTGTCCATCGGCCTGGCCTGGAGCGTATTGCCGCGCACCATGCTCGACGATCAGGTGGCGCGCATTCCTTTACCGGGCATACAGCTCACTCGCCAGCTAGGCTATATCCTGCATACCGAACGGACGCTGTCGAATGCTGCGCGGGCTTTCATGGCCTTACTGGATGCACAAGTCGATTGGCCAGGGACCAAGGCGTAAGCGTCCCGGCATCGCTTATGCCACCCCTTTGATTGCCTGAACCCGCGCCCAACGCTCTTTTCAGCCCAGGGCCCGCTGCTCATGCCAAAACCCGCTGACCGTCTACCGCCCATGCCGCGCATTCACGCGCTCGACCCTAAACAGTCGGAGCAAAGCTGGGAGAGCGCTCCGCAGTTGCTTGCCGCACTCAACGGCGCACGGCTGGGCGCCTGGTACTGGGACATCGAAAGCGGGCAAATCAGCTGGTCGCGGGGCACCCAGGCGCTGTTTGGCTTCGATCCGCGCCAGCCGTTGCCCAAAGACCTGGAATACCTCGACCTGCTGCCCGAGGAAGATCGCGCCAAAACCATTCGTGCCTTCCATTCGGTGCTGGCCGGCGCACCGCTGGAGCAGGCGATGCATCACCGCATCCGCTGGCCCGACGGCAGCCTGCACTGGCTGGAAATCAATGGCAGCGTGCTGCCGGACAAACACGGCAAGCCCCGAATGATCGGGGTGATTCGCGAAATCACCCATCAACGCCAGCGGGAACAGGCCCTCAGCAGCTCGGAAAAGCGCTTTGCCACGCTGTTTCACCTGTGCCCGAACATGGTGCTGCTGACCCGCCTGGAAGACGGCCTGATCAGCGAAGCCAACCAGTACTTCGAAAGCCTCTTCGGCTGGCCGCTGCAGCACGTCATCGGCCGCACCACCCTCGAACTGGGCCTGTGGGTCGACCCGGAACAACGCGCGCAACTGGTCAAGGCGGTACAGAAGCGCGGCCAGGCCGCCAGCCTCGAGGTGCAACTGCGCGCCAGCAACGGGCAGATTCACGACGGTATTCTCAGCGCCCAGAAAGTCGAGCTGGAAGGCCAGGCCTACCTGCTCAGCACCTTTCTCGACACCAGCGAACGCAAGCTCGCCGAACAGGCCCTCAAGGACAGCCAGGAGCGCCTCGACCTGGCGCTGGACTCGGCCCAGCTCGGCACCTGGGACTGGCACATTCCCAGCGGCATGCTCTACGGCTCGGCCCGTGCCGCACAGCTGCACGGCCTGGAGCCGATGCCCTTCCATGAGTCCTTCGATGCGTTTTTCGAGGGCGTGCCCGACGAAGAGCGCGACAGCATGCGCAACGCCTACCGCAGCCTGCGCGAAGGCCCAGCCGGCAATTATCAGCTGACCTACCGCGTACAGCTGGCCGATGGTTCGTCACGCTTTTTGGAAAGCCGCGCCCGCCTCTACCGCGACGAACAAGGCAATCCGCTGCGCATGGCCGGGACCTTGCTGGACATCACCGAGCAGGTCGAGCGCGAGCAGCGCCTGGTCACTTCCGAGGAGAAATTCGCCAGCCTGTTCCAGGTCAGCCCGGACCCGATCTGCGTCACGCTCCAGGAAACCGGACAGTTCATCGAGATCAACTCCAGCTTCACCCAGACCTTCGGCTGGACCCTCGACGAAGTGCTCAACCGCAGCGCCGACCAGATCGGCCTCTGGGACGATTCCGCACAGCGCCTGCAGCGGGTCGAGCAGGTGATCCGCGAACAGGCGCTGAACAACGTCGCGGTGCTGGTCCGGCACAAGGACGGGCAACCCCTGACCTGCATCATTTCCAGCCGGCAGATCACCGTCGACAAACAGCCCTGCATTGTCACCACCCTGCGCGACATCACCCAGCAACAACGCTCCGAGGCCGCGCTCAAGGCCAGCGAAGAGAAGTTCGCCAAGGCGTTCCACTCCAGCCCCGACGCTATCACCATCACTGAGCGTGACACCGGACGCTACCTGGAGGTCAACGACGGCTTCTGCCGGCTAACCGGTTACCGCGCCGAAGAAGTGATCGGCCGCACCGTGTACCAGGTGGGTATCTGGGCCGAGGAAAAACAGCGCTCGATCCTGCTCGCCGAGCTGCAGATCAAGGGCCGGGTCAATCACCTGGAAATGCTCGGCCGCAACAAGCGCGGAGACATCCTGACGGTCGAGGTGTCGGTCGAACCCATCACCCTCAATGAAACCGCCTGCCTGCTGCTCACCGCGCGGGACGTCAGCCTGCTGAAAAACGCCCAGGCGCAGATTCGCCACCTGGCCTACCACGACCCGCTGACCAACCTGCCCAACCGCGCCCTGCTGATGGATCGCCTGAGCCAGCAGATCGCCCTGCTCAAGCGCCACAACCTGCGCGGCGCCCTGCTGTTCCTCGACCTGGACCACTTCAAACACATCAACGACTCCCTCGGCCACCCGGTGGGCGACACCGTGCTGAAAATCGTCACCGCGCGGCTCGAAGCCAGCGTGCGCATGGAGGACACGGTGGCGCGCCTGGGCGGCGACGAGTTCGTGGTCCTGCTCAGCGGCCTGGAAGGCAGCCGCAGCGAAGTCAGCGACCAGGTGCGGGGACTGGCCGACACCCTGCGCGAACTGCTGTCCGAGCCGATGTTCCTCGACGGCCAGCGCCTGCAGGTGACCCCGAGCATCGGCGTGGCCCTGATTCCCGATCACGGCTCGACCCCCACCGACCTGCTCAAGCGCGCCGACATCGCGCTGTACCGGGCCAAGGACTCCGGGCGCAACACCACCCAAATGTTCCACAACACCATGCAGAAAGCCGCCAGCGAGCGCCTGCGCATGGAAACCGACCTGCGCCTGGCCTTGTCCCGGGGCGAGTTCAGCCTGCACTTCCAGCCCCAGGTCGACGCCCGCGACAACCGCATCGTCGGCGCCGAAGCCCTGGTGCGCTGGCACCACCCCGAACTAGGGGCGCAATCGCCCACCGAGTTCATCAAGGTCCTGGAAGACAGCGGCCTGATCCTCGAGGTCGGCACCTGGATTCTCGACGAAGCCTGCCAGGCCTTCAGCCAACTGATCGCCGAAGGCCTGATAGACCCGCTCGACTTCAGCCTGTGCGTGAACATCAGCCCGCGGCAGTTCCGCCAGAACGACTTCGTCGAACGCATAGAGCGCAGCCTGAGCCATTACCAGCTGCCGTCTTCGCTGCTGAAGCTGGAAATCACCGAAGGCATCGTGATCCAGAACCTGGAAGACACCATCAGCAAGATGCGGCGCCTGAAAAAACTCGGCGTGAGTTTCGCCATGGACGACTTCGGCACCGGTTATTCGTCGCTGACCTACCTCAAGCGCTTGCCGGTGGATGCGCTGAAGATCGACCAGTCCTTCGTTCGCGATGCGACCCACGACCCCAACGACGCGGAGATCGTCCGCGCCATCGTCGCCATGGCCCGCAGCCTGGACTTGAACGTGATCGCCGAAGGCGTGGAGACCGCGGAACAGCTGGAGTTCCTGCAAGGCCTGGGCTGCCACCTGTATCAGGGTTACCTGCACAGCCGACCGCTGCCGCTGGAGGGCTTGAAAGCCCTGCTGGTCTGAACGGACGAGCATGCAATCGCCGGCCTGACAGACCACGGGGCAGCAATTGCCAGGGTTTGGCGCAACCTGTAGGGTCGCGTTTTTTGTGACGCCCCACGAGATCGATCATGCAGGATGCAACCCTCCCCCGCCCGGCCCTGCTGGGCATTGACCTTGGCACCACCAACAGCCTGATCGCCGTCTGGCAGGACGGCCGCCCCCAGTTGATCCCCAACGCCCTCGGCGATGTCCTCACCCCATCGGTAGTCAGCCTCGACGAAGACGACAGCATCCTGGTGGGCAAAGCCGCGCGGGCCCGCCTGACAACCCACCCGGAACGCACGGTCGCCGCCTTCAAGCGCTTCATGGGCAGCGACAAACGCCTCGAACTGGGCGGCCGGCCCTTCAGCCCGGAAGAACTCTCGGCACTGGTGATCGGCTCGCTCAAACAGGATGCCGAAGCCTTTCTCGGCCATCCGGTGCAGGAAGCAGTGATTTCGGTGCCTGCCTATTTCAGCGACGAACAACGCAAGCGCACGTTATTCGCCGCCGAACTGGCGGGCCTGACAGTGTCGCGGCTGATCAACGAGCCGACCGCCGCTGCCATGGCCTACGGGCTGCATGAACAGAAGTTCGAACGCACGCTGATCTTCGACCTGGGCGGCGGCACCTTCGACGTCACGGTGCTGGAATACGCGCTGCCGCTGATTGAAGTGCACGCCTCCACCGGCGACAACTTCCTGGGCGGCGAGGACTTTACCGAGGCCTTGCTGCAGGCCTGTCTCAAGGATTGGCAACTCACCCCGGCGCAGATCGACGCCCAGGGCATGGCCAGCCTGGGTGATGCCCTGGAGCAGCTCAAGTGCAAACTCGCTGATGGCACTCAGTCACTGAGCTGGCGTCATGGGGACCGGTCATATGCATGGACCCTGGACGAAGCGCTGGCGCTGAAGATCTGGGAGCCGCTGCTGGCCCGCTTGCGTGCGCCCATCGAACAGGCCCTGCGCGACGCCCGCCTCAAGCCCCGCGACCTCGACAGCCTGGTGCTGGTGGGCGGCGCGACCCGGATGCCGGCGGTGCAGCAAATGGTCGCCACCCTGTTCGGACGCCTGCCTTACCGCCACCTCGATCCGGATACCATTGTCGCGCTGGGCGCCGCCACCCAGGCCGCCTGCAAGGCCCGGGACGGGGCCATCGAGGAACTGATCCTGACTGACGTCTGCCCCTACACCCTGGGGATTTCGACCAGTCGCGGCGAACAGGTCAGCGGGGCCTTTTCGCCGATCATCGAGCGCAACACGGTGATCCCGACGTCACGGGTGCAGCCGTTCTACACCACGCATCCGCACCAGGCGTTTATCCGCATTGCGGTGTACCAGGGCGAGCGGCCCTGGGTGCGGGACAATATTTTCATCGACTCCTTCGATGTGCCCCTGACGCCCAGCGAACAGATCCAGTCCCTGGACGTACGCTTCAGCTATGACATCAATGGCCTGCTCGAAGTCGACGTCACCCTGCTGGCCAGCGGCGAACGCCATAGCCACAGCATCGACCGCAGCCCTACCGGGCTCGATGCGCAAGCCCGACAAGCCAGCCATGAGCGGCTGACCGCGCTGAAAATCCACCCCCGCGACGCCCTGCCCAACCGCACCCTGCTGGCACGCCTGGAACGGGCGTGGATGCAAAGCCTGGGCGACGAGCGCGAGCGCATCGCCGACTGGCTGGACACCTTCACCGCCGTGCTCGGCGGCCAGCAACCGGCGGAGATTGCCAGCCATCGGACCCAGCTGAACAAGGCGCTGGATCAACTGCGTCTCTAGCCGTTGAGCCGCCGTAAGCTGGCCTGCAAACCACCGGGCAGCGCGTCTTCACCGGCGCTGTCCGGCGGTACGCCATAGCGGTTGGGCAGCTGGTCGCCGGGAAAGGCGAACAGCACCAGCGGCAGAAACGGAAAGAACGCCGACAGACAGCCCAGCACCAGCAAGGTCGGGATGCCGCGGCCGATGTCATGCAGCCGGCGCAGAGTGGCGCCGAGCAAAAGCACGATGCCCAGCAACAGCACGGCGATCCCGGATGTCGACTCACCGCTGAGTAACGCAACCACCGGGGCGGCCAGCACAGTGCCCAGCACCTGCCAGATGAACGCCCCGCGCCCCAGCCGCGTGCCCAGCCGCCAGAAAGCCGTAGCTGGCGTCGGACGGCTATCGCCCTTGGCCAGCAGCAGACGTTCGCTCCAGGACAGCAGCGCACTGAAGGCAAAGCGCAGGCCGAGCCCGTGTTCCGGGTTGTCCTTGGCCCGCTGCATGCGCAGCAGCACTTTCTGCCGAGGCACACCGGCACTGCCGTAGCGCACCAGCCCCTTGAGCACATCGAGAGCCAGGTAAAACGCCTCGCTGTCGATCCCTTCGTCTTCGACCAGCGTCTGCTGCGGCGGCCGTGGCGGCTCGCCCTTGATCAGGCCGTGGCGGAAGCCGTCGAACCAGTCCTGGGGATTGGTGATCTCGGTAATCCGGTCGAGCAGGTATCGGCGCTGCTGCGCATCGATCACCGGGTCGTGATAGAGCACGCCACTCAAGAGCATGCGCCCGAGCAAATCGTCGTCGAAGGCGTGCAGGTCGCTGCGCAGGCATTCGAACAAGCGCTCATTGCTCAACAACCGCGCACTGTCGAGCGCTTCCTGGACGCCAAGCAACTGCCGGTCGAGCAAGGCATGCACCGGGTCGTCCAATTGCAGCCAGCCGAGCAAAGCGCTCAGGTCGCCCTGTTCGCGCTTCAACTGGGCAAGCTGCGGTTGCAGCCGGCTGAGCGGATGGGACGAATTGAGCGCCAGGCGTTCCAGGCACTGCGAGTCGATCAATTGCCACCAGCGTTCCGGCTGCTCCAGCAATGCCATCAGGAACAGCGTATGGGCGTACCAGTGCCAGACCGCCTCTCCCGTCCCTGGTGGCGGCAACACTACGTCGCGCTGGCTCAGTTGCAGCAGCAGGTTCAATTCCGACACATCGCTAGCGGAATCTGTATCGCTCAATTCGAAAGACTCGGCGATGCGCTCCAGGGCGGCGTGAGCGTAAGGGCGCAATCGGCGCAGCCACAAACGGCAGATCTGGTGCGGCTCGCCGGTTGTCAGCGCATCGGCCAGTTGCGCCGAAGCAGCTCCCTCATCGATGAAGGCTTTCATCGCCAACGGAATCGGCGCTTGGCTCAGCCAGCGCAGGTGCTGCCCGGCCTGATCCTTGAATCCGTTCAGCACCAGGGCTTCGAGGGCATCCAGCGGCTGCGGCTCGTCCAGCACCTGTTGCAACAGCTCTGCTGCGCCACGGTGCAAGGCCCAGGCATGCCGGTACAGACGCAACAACCGGGTGTCGGTGTTCTGGCCAAGCAACTGTGCCAGCAAGGGCAACTCGTCGCCGGTCATCCGCCAATCGATAAAGGCCCGCGCCAACCCCTGCAGCTCGAGCCGACCAACGCCGAGCCAGCGGATCAGCGTCTCGGGACGTTGTGAAGGGCTGCCATATTCCTGGGTGACGTGGGCGAGATCGGTGGACCAGGCGCTGAAGTTCTCCAGACGATCAAAGGCCTGAATCAGCAGCGGTAAAAAGTCCGGCTGACGTTTGGCGCACAGCGCCAGCAATTGGCTCTCGGCCTTGGGATGACGATGTTCCTGCCAAAGCCGGACCCAGCAAGGCAACGCCTGATCGTCCAGCCCCAGCAGGCTGTTCTGGCACGCCAACAGGTAAAGCCAGTCCACATCATCCGGCGCTTCGCGCTGCTGCTCTATGCACAACTGCAGCAGCCCCGGACCACCGATGCCGGCCTGGGTGAATTGCACCAGCAGGCGCTTGATGAAGAGCGCATCGTTCGGTAACGGCAGGCAGGTGTGTTGGCTGGCGAAGCCTTCGTACTCGTGGAGCGGTCGCCGGTCGAAGATGAAGTCGAGACTGCGCGCGTACCACAGGCTTTCGGTCTGCGCCGGTTCCGACCAGCCCCCCATCAGCACCGTATCGAATGGGTCCGGGGTCTTGATCCGGTTCAGGTAGTCCTCGACATGGCGGGCCTGATCGAAGCCCAGCTCCAGCAACTGATGTTCCCAGCCCATGCGCTGGGCCAGCAGGCCCGCGCAACGGTAGGAAAGCGGCCCGGCGTTGGCCGTCCGCTGGAACAAGTCCCAGCGCAGGTCATCGAACATGCCGAGCGGCAGTTGATCCAGTGTCTTGATAAAGGCCTGCCAGGCATCCGGATTGAAGCGGCGCGTCGGGTCACTCAGCAGCGCATCAAAATCGAGGACGGCCTGCGCAGGCTCCGGCTCGCTCTCAAGCTCCTGCTCGTTGTCGCGCACCTGCCGCAGAGCACTTTCGTAGGCCTGGCGCAGTGCCTGGAATCCTTCGGGATCGGTCTCCGGGTGATGCTCCGGCAGACGGGCCCGATAGGCATTGCGAATCAGCGCTTCATCGGTGGTAGGGTCGATGCCCAGCTTTATCCAGCAACTCATGACCAGTCGAACTCCTCTAGCGACGCCGGACGCTGCGGCAAGTCGAGATCCAGGTGCCAAGGCAAGTCCGCCAGACAGTCCGCCATGTTTTGAGCGAGCCCCCGGGCGATCATCAGGCTGTTGGGGTTCTCCCCTTGTCGATCCAGCTCGTAAGCCAGTTCGTCATCGCTATTGCCCTGGCAACCCCAGAACGCGCGGCCAGCCAGGAACCCATTGAAATAGGCGAACCAGCTGCCGTAGTGGTATTGCGCCCTGACCGCCAGCCGGCTGTGCATCCACAGGCTCTCGGCCAGATCGATCCACTGGTTGCGCAGGCCGCAACGCAAGAGAAACCCCATGCGCCCGTAATCCCAGGCCAGGATCCCACCCGGGCCGCAAGCGCCAAAGGTGCGGCTGGCGAACTGGTGCAGGATGCGTTCACGGGGTTCGAGCGTCTCGAGCAGGGCCTGCCATTCGCTCGGCAGACAACGCTGCCAGGCGCGATACGCGTCGTCGAGGTGGGTGGCATGACCGTAGTCAGTCATCTTTTCCAGCATGCCCAGCAACTGCCGTCGGTCACTGATGCCCCAACTGCCTTGCAGGTTGATGGACTCCGAGCTGGGGTAGAAGGCGGGATTGTCGTATCCGGCGCGAGGGTTGAGTGCAACCATCGGCGCAGAGAGGCTCCACAGCCAGCGCTGTTGTATCTCGTCCATGAAAAAGGCTCCAGGCCGACCGGTGAGGAATGGGGGTCGGCAAAACTGCGGCGGATTGTAGAGAAAGCGCCACAACGCGGCAAAGGCGAACGATGATTTTCCCGGGCATAAAAAAGGCCCCGACTTGTCGGGGCCTTTTTCAGCGACTCAACGCTTGATCAAACGCCTGTGTGGCTGCGCCTGAATCAATGCTGCAGGGCTGGCTTCTGCGTCCCATTGATCGGGATGCGCTTGGCTTTCGCCTCTTCCGGGATCACCCGCAACAGGTCGATGCTCAACAGACCGTTGCTCAGGCCGGCGGCCTTGATCTCGATGTGATCGGCCAGGCGGAAGGACAGCTTGAATGCACGCTGGGCGATGCCCTGGTGCAGGAAGGTGACGCCTTCGTTCGCGTCACGCTTGCCGCCACTGATGGTCAGCACGCCCTTCTCGACTTGCAGCTCCAGGTCTTCTTCCTGGAAACCGGCGGCGGCCACGACGATGCGGTATTGGTCGTCACCGTGCTTTTCGACGTTGTAGGGCGGATAGGTGCTGCCTGGCTCATTGCGCAGGGCGGTTTCGAACAAGTCGTTGAAACGGTCGAAACCCACCGAGGAACGGAACAGTGGCGCGAGGGAAAATGCAGTACTCATGGTTCAAATCTCCTGAAAACAATCAGCAAGTTTTTTGTCTCCGCGACCCGAATTCGGCATCGCGTAATCCTTAGATAAGGACCGCCGATTGCATTTCAAGAGACTTTTCGCAGATTTTTTTCAGGCCGCCTCGGCCACCGGCAAGCCCAGCAAACGCGAGACTTGATCCGGCTCGGTTTCGCGACGCAGGACGGTGAACAGTTCCACCGCCTCCGGATAGTTGCGGGTCAGCATCGCCAGCCACTGCTTCAGGCGGCCCGGCGATTGGCGGGCGGTCATCTGTGCCTTGGCTTGCAGCCAGAAGTCCTGGAGCAGCGGCATCAGCTCGGCCCAGGTCATCTCGACCACCTCTTCCCCGGCCCGCGCGGCGGCGATTTGCCGGGCCAGGTCCGGACGCGACACCAGGCCACGACCGAGCATGATGTCTTCCACGCCACTGATCTCGCGGCAGCGGCGCCAGTCTTCGACGCTCCAGATATCGCCGTTGGCGAACACCGGCACCTTGACCACGTCCTGCACCCGCGGAATCCACTCCCAATGCGCCGGCGGCTTGTAGCCGTCGACCTTGGTCCGCGCATGCACCACGATATGTTCCGCGCCACCTTCGGCCAACGCCGTGGCGCACACCAGCGAGCCATCCGGACTGTCGAAGCCGAGGCGCATCTTGGCGGTCACCGGAATGTGCGCAGGCACGGCACGCCGCACATGCTCGACGATCTGGTTGAGCAGCTCCGGCTCCTTGAGCAGCACCGCACCGCCACGGGATTTGTTGACGGTCTTGGCCGGGCAGCCGAAGTTCAGGTCGATGACTTCGGAACCGAGTTCACAGGCCAGCGCGGCGTTTTCCGCCAGGCACACCGGGTCGGAACCCAGCAGTTGCACCCGCAGCGGCACACCGGAGGCAGTCCGGGCGCCATTCAACAACTCGGGGCCGAACTTGTGGAAATAGGCCGGCGTGAGCAACTGGTCGTTGACCCGGATGAACTCGGTCACGCACCAGTCGATACCGCCGACCCGGGTCAGCACATCCCGCAGGATGTCATCGACCAACCCTTCCATGGGCGCCAAAGCAATTTGCATGAATCACACTCAATATAAAACACGGTAAAAAACGTGCGGCAGTTTACTGGGTTTCGCTGGAGAGCAGGTATTGCAACGGGTGGATGGTTGCCAGCCGGGCTGACGCTATCGCGAGCAAGCTCGCTCCTACAGGAATCGCACAAGACGTGTAGAAGCGAGCTTGCTCGTGACAAGGCCACCCCCGGACGAGCTAGATCGCCCCTTGCAACGCCGGTCCATAACCTTCGAGAAACTCCGCCGGCATGCGCTTGGGCTTGCCGCTGGACAGCTCGATGCAGACAAAGGTGGTCTGGGCCCGCAGCAAGGTGGCGCCATCGCTCGGACGCACCAGCTGGAAGCGCCGCGACATCTTCAGGCGCTGGTCCCAATCGACGATCCAGGTCGCCAGTTGCAGTTCGTCGCCTTCATAGGCCGCCGCCAGGTAGTCGATTTCGTGGCGTACCACCGCCATGGCCCGATCCAGGCGGCGGTACTCGCTCAGGTCCAGGCCCAGGCGCTGGGAATGACGCCAGGCGCAACGTTCGAGCCAGGTGACATACACCGCGTTGTTGGCATGCCCCAAGCCGTCGATGTCTTCGGCACCCACCTGCAGATCGATGATAAATGGCGTTGCCAGATCCCAGCCCATACCCCACTCCCGGTCAGATTATTCGACCGGGGCAGTGTAACGGATTGCTCAGGCGGATTGGCGCGCTTGCAGGCTGCGGCCGGCCAACAGCATCAGCACACCCTCGATCACCCGCGGGTCAGCCAATACACGCTGATGACCGCCCTCCTTCAGGCGCAGCAAGCGGCTGTCGAACCAGGCGTCGTGGATCAGCTCGGACTCCTTGACCGGGACAAAGTTGTCGTCTTCGGCATGCACGATCAACCCGGGCATATCCAGCTGGTAGTGCGCGACATCCATGGCCGCGGCGCGCATGCCGACATCCTGCTCCACCTGGCGGATAAAGACCGAACGCGCCTTGGGTGGCAGACGCACATAACGGGCGAAGCCGCGCAACACGCCGAGTATCCGCGCCGGGGCGGCGATACTGACCAGGGTCTCGGTACGCAAGCCCAGTTGCACCGCCAGCATGGCGCTGGCGCCCCCCATGGAATGGCCGATGACCGCGCGCAGCGGCGGCAACTCCGCGGCGGCTTCGAGCATGGCCCGGGCAAACAGCATCACATTGGCCTCATGACCAGGAGAACGTCCGTGAGCGGGACCATCCAGTGCCACAACGCTGTAACCGGCGCCCACCAGCGCATCGATCAGGCTGGCGAACTGCGTGGGACGCCCTTCCCAGCCATGCATCAGCAGCACCGCCGGTCCCTGGCCCCAACGCAATGCCGAGAGCCCGAAACGCAGGGTGATGCGCTCCGAACGCGCCAGCAGCGGCAGCTCCCAGTCACGCGGCAGGTGCTCGCGCGGCGTCATGAATGCCAGTCGCATCTTGCTGGCGACCAGCTTAGGCGCCACCCAGCCCAAAGTGCCGTTAACCCCACGAACCCAACTTAACGTGCTCATCGCCTCTCTCCTCAGGCCAGGGCCTCAGGTCATAGCACTGCCGACTTGGCAGCGCGCAGTAAACGGTCCGACAGCTCACCGGCTCCCAGGGCCCTAGCCAGGGACAAGCCACCCACCATCAGGGCCAGATCGGCCAGGGCCTTGTCGATGTCTTCAGGGGTGGTCGCCAACTGAGCCAGCATCAGCTCGATGTGTTCATTCAGGACTTTGCGGAAATCGTCCGGCAGGCGCCCCATTTCACCGACCGATGCGGGAATCGGGCAGGCCTGCTCGGTGGAGTCGCGGTGCTTGCGCGACAGGTAGAACGCCGCCACCAGCGCTCGCCGTTCTTCGCCGGTCAGCGACGCATCCATATCGGCAATCAGGCCCCGGCGCTGGGCCAGCAATTGGCTGAACGCTTCCAGCATCAGGGCGTCCTTGCTTTCGAAATGCGCGTAGAAGCCACCGACCGTCAGGCCCGCGGCACCCATCACTTCGCCCACGCTCGGCTCGGCCGGGCCACGTTGCACCAGCGCGGAGCTGGCGGCCTGAAGAATGCGTTCGCGGGTTTGAGCTTTTTTATCGTTCATCGTTGCCTCCGAATATTACGATCAAAATATTATTCTCATAATAAATTTTCGCAAGTCGTTAGTGTGACCGCCGGTCAGAAGAACAGTGTGGGGAGAAAGGGAGAATTGGCCAAACGCCAGACAAACAAAAGGGCCATTCAATAATTGAATGACCCTTATAAATCCCGCAGAGCGGGTAATCGTGGCGTCCCCTAGGGGACTCGAACCCCTGTTACCGCCGTGAAAGGGCGGTGTCCTAGGCCACTAGACGAAGGGGACACAAACCCTTCTATACAACTGATCAGTGCTGAGAGCTGATCGATTCAAGGCCGGTGTGGCCAGGCCTTGAACTGTAAAATTGGTGGAGCTAGACGGGATCGAACCGTCGACCTCTTGCATGCCATGCAAGCGCTCTCCCAGCTGAGCTATAGCCCCAGATTTTTCGCCTCGCGGCGGAGCGACATCTTGTAACATCGCTTCTGTAAAACTGGCGTCCCCTAGGGGACTCGAACCCCTGTTACCGCCGTGAAAGGGCGGTGTCCTAGGCCACTAGACGAAGGGGACGCAAACCCTTCTGTACAACAGATCAGAGCTGAGACCTGATCGATTCAAGGCCGGTGTGGCCAGGCCTTGAACTGTAAATTGGTGGAGCTAGACGGGATCGAACCGTCGACCTCTTGCATGCCATGCAAGCGCTCTCCCAGCTGAGCTATAGCCCC
>NZ_JBQENK010000013.1:172285-206037 GCF_052044735.1 Pseudomonas sp. 22526 | reverse complement strand
GTGTTCGGATTAACTTTGTCGACTACGACTGGAGATGGAACAACGACTGGAGGTTGTGTGGTCAAGACCGGCACCTCCACTGTCGATTGCAGCTCACCGTCGACCAGCACATCGAGCTGCTCGCCACTTTCACTCGGCGGTACGACGAGCGTGCCTTTGCCCTGGCCGTCGAGGACTACCGGATTGCCAATCGGATTACCGTCTTTGTCTTGCAGTTGCACACTGTCGCCCGGCTTGCCGGTGACTGGCAGCTCACCCGTGGTCGGATCGACTGCACCGACCACGGATGGAGGTTGTGCGGTCAACACCGGAACATTCACCGGCGTTACCGACGAGGACTCACCGTCGGTACCCGTGACCACCACCTTGACCGGTTCGCCACTGACCTCCCGCGGCACGGTAACCGTGCCTTGGCCCTCAGCGTCGAGGACCACTGGAGTGCCGATCGGCTTACCGTCCTTGTCTTGCAGTTGCGCAGTCGCGCCCGGCGTACCGGTAACCGGCAATTCGCCCGTGGTCGGATCGATAGCCCCCACCTGCGGTTCCATAAGCGGTCGGGTGAGGACAGCAGGAGGATCGGACTCCTCCCCTGCGACAGTCTGGGTCGCGGCAGCGGGTTGGTTACTGGCAGTCGTGGGCGACTGAACTTCGGCTTGCCCTTCGCTACTGGCGCTAGGCTGGCTATCATCACTGCCGCCTCCACCGCCTCCCCCACTGTCCGCCAAGGCTACTACCCCCCCGAGTCCGAGGGCGCCCAGCAGCCACATGTAGGCATTGCCCCCACCTTCTGAAATCAGCAGCTTATCTATGCTGGAAATTTCTTCTAAAGACAGGGAAGCCTCATTTTCTCCGTAACTGGCATGCCAATAGTGTCCCTGGTCTTCCAGCACCAGTTCATTGCGTGCGCCGTCAGGCGCAACAACAAAGAAACCCTCCAGGACAATCTGTTCCCCCGACGCCAGTTCGATAACCAGATTGTTCCCTGACTTGTAATAAGACTTCATGTCCTGCGGGCTTAATGAAATCTTCACGATGCTGGGTGCGTTTACTGAAACCAGATTGGCGTTTATCTGTTCAACAACCTTTCCAGATTTAATGTCAATCAAACTAGCTAGTGCCATTTCCAGCAACACTCCAAAAATCCAGATACACATTAAAGATTCAACGCAGCACACCGCCAATTGCAGATAGCCCGCAAGCAACATGAAGCGATCCAGATTTAATGTTGGCCAGTTGGATAAGAGAAATCTTTAGGAGTGGTCTGAAATTTCTGTTGCCGTCGGCCTGGTGCAAAACCTGGGAGTACTGCACGCGCTGTCCACCGAAGGAATACAGCGCGGCATATGACCCTGCACCTGCGCAATGTCACTCTTTCCATGGGGGCCAAAGGTGAAGAGGTAGCCTGGCTGGTCAAGCAGATGGTCGAGTCCGGTGACACGCACTCGGACAAGGCGGCGGAGCTTCTTAAGCAAAAGCCTGGACAACAGTGATCATGGCTGGTGATCAGGTCCGACGGGTTGAAGTGAGCGCACCGGGCGGCCGCGACTAATCAGTCGCGTATCCATTCCTTTGAACAACGCACTGAATCTACAGGCCTAGCGAGCATTCCCATTATGTTTGTGCCAGCTCAGACAGGGTCGTTGGCATTGGCACGGATACTGGCATAGAAGACGCCATCATCATTTAAGTGGTAGCGGCCAATTTTCTGCTTTTCAGGAGATGGACTCAGCCATATCTAAGCGACTCGAAATTTCGTGCCATTCTCCACAGTTACGGATATCCGGCACCTCACGGATATAGGCGAAAGTTATGCAGACTACTCTAGCGTCTTCATGATCTTGAACAGGCCATTGTTGGAGGTTATCCCCAGCTTGCGGAACGCGGTGGCTTTCTGCGTGCTGATGGTCTTGATGCTGCGGTTGAACTTCTCGGCGATCTCGGTGATGGTCATGCCGTCGAGGTAACAGCGGATCACCTCCTGCTCGCGCGCCGACAGTGCCGCAAGCTGTAGATCATTGTCGCTAATCAGTTGCGGGGGCTCGTCACTCTGCTGGATGGCGTCGGCTACCTTGTAAGAGACTTCTGCGCTCAGGTAGATGGCCCCGGAGGCAACCACCCGGATCGCCTTGGCGAGGCCTGACAGGTCCTCATCCTTGCCGACAAATCCGCGCGCGCCAACCCGCAGCGCCAGCGACACGGTGGCCGAATCGTGATGGCTTGACAGCACGAGTATCCGGCAGGCAGGGAAGCGCGCCCGCAAGACGCGGATCAGCGAGACGCCATCGAGCTCGTCGCGGCCGAGAACGAAATCCAGCAAAAGGACATCGGCTGGTGCCGCAGACATGCCTCGCATCAGTTCGCGGCTGTTTTTATAGGTCCCGACGATTGTTATACCGGGGGCGTCGCCGAGGTGGCTGACAAGACCCTGGCGAACGACGGCATGGTCGTCGAGCAATGCAACACGTATTAGCTTCATGGTTGTCAAGCGGCACTCGGTACAGACCATTCGGCCCAAGGATTGAGTCATGAGAATAGCCGGTAATGGCATCTGATCGAAAAATTGTGTAGGTACAGACTGCGACGGCTGTGCCGTTCGTTATCGCGCCACGAGGCTCAGGAAGTCATCCTGTTCCAGCGGGTGTGCCAGAGCGAATCCTTGTCCGATACTGCAGCCCATGCGATTGAGCAGCTCGATGCTGGCTGGATCCTCAATGCCCCCGGTCACCAGGCTCAGGTTGAAAAAACGGGCAAGACTGACGATGCCGGAAATGATCTCGCTTGATTGTGGAGATTGCCCCGCTGCCCTGACTGACTTTTCGTCGATCTTCATTTCATCGAAGGGTATGCGCGCCAGCAGAGCCAGGGTTGCAGCGCCGGCACCGAAGTCGCCGAGCGAAATCAGGAAGCCCTTTGCCCGTAGCGCCATGATGGATGCCGACAACGCCAGCTCGTTGTCAGGGGTTATTTGCTCGGTCAGCTCGATCTTCAAGCGCCGGGCAGGCAACCCGGCCTTGTGCATCTTGGCCGCCAGTCGGGTAGCCAGCCCGGCAGCGCACAGCGTGTGGGCCGAGGCGTTAATGGCGATGGGAATGTCTATCCCCAGGCGATCGAGTGTGCCGAGGATCTCGATCACGGTCTTCTCGATATAGCTGAACAGCAACAGGTCCAGCCCAAGCTGGTCGACCATGGGGATCAGGATCGACAGCGGTATGTCACCGTGGTGCGGATGTCGCCAGCGTATCAGGGCTTCGGCACCGACCACCCGACGGCTTGCCAGGTCATACTGCGGCTGCAGCACCACACGCAAATCGTCCCCCGTGGTCATCACCGACACGACCTCATCTTCGCTGAGCAAGAGCTCTAACTTCTCAGATTGCGACAGGAGAGGTACTGGGTGTTCGGTGCAGGCAAGTTTTTCGAGTACTCGCAGTAATTGAGTCGGATGATTCTCGGCGACGATCTCGACCCGGATGCCCGAGGCTCTAGTCAAGCTGGCATGCGAGGCCAAGGCTGTACTGGAAATACCATTGATCGTATCCATCTGGTCATGTTCGACGCCGGCGACCAGCGAAATCGCATTGTCAGGCGCGCCGTTTTGTACAGTCCAGACAATATGCGGAATTCTGCATAACCGGCCGGAGGCGATGAGCTCGCCGACCCAGCACGGCAGCATCAGACTGTCGGCCTGATCCGCATGAATCTCGGCCATGACGATGTCGACAGGTTGCTTGCGCAGGCGCAGGCCACTCAACGACTCGACGTGTTCGATATGGAAAAAATCACTGCCGCTGAGTCGGTCGGTCATGCGTAGTACGTATTGTTCATCGCTGCTTAATACGACCAGGCTGACTCGGGAGGTAGGCGCTGGGGTGGAGGGCAAGTTTTCCAATTTGAAGATCGCTTGATGATTGCTGTGACAATGCATTTAAGCAACGCACCATCATCGCACTCTATAGGACTGCTCCTAAAAATCTGCATGAAATGACGCCTGGCGCCTGTTTCGCGGCTCAAGGCATATGCGGTTTTTAGGAGTACTCCGATACCTGTAGTGCGATGGACTACGCAAGACTCACACGGCAAACAAGGCTACAGCGATTGGCCAATGCTCCAAGTCTTTGTTGTGCATGGACGCTACCTGATCGAGTCACTTGAGTGAGGGCTCCCTGTGTGCTACTACCGAAAATGAGACTGCCAATAAGGTAATCGATGGCGCCAGGTTTTCGATCAAGAAGCGCGAGGTCATCTGCTGCTTTCCAGGAGGCGTGACGGTGAGAGAAATCACAAAAAACTTCGGCCATAGCGCAAAAACTATCAGCCCCCAGAGGGTGACGGCATTTCGCCAGGCGGGTGCAACCTCCGATACCGAGCGCTTCGAGCTCAAGCACGTGTTGATAGCGCCATGAACTGGAGAGTGGCGCTTTGGCCCGCGGTTTTACTTGCCTGGTTACCGCCAGCACTGTCCCAGCAACTGGACCTTACCCAGGAGGAGCGCGCCTGGATTGCAGCACACCCAGTGGTGCGCATGGCTGTCGAGCCTAACTGGAAGCCGCTCCAGTATGTGGAGAACGGTCGTGTCATGGGGCTGGCGTCCGAGTACATCTCCGCCATCGAGCGCAGCACAGGCCTTCGCTTTGAGCCCGTGCCCAATAGCGGAGTTGGGAAAGAGAGTGCAGAGAAATTTCAGCGGGGTGAAGTGGATGTACTTCCCGGGATAGGGCAGATGTTTGCGCCGCAATCGATTGTCGATGCCGCCCTTTTTACGAATGCCTATTACATGACAACTACGATAATCGTCACGCGCAAGGATAGTCGAGCGGTGTACGATTTACATCGACTGGACGGGCATGTTGTCGCTGTCAAGGAGAACAGTAGATACGAGACCGTCATCGGAGCGCTCTACCCAAAGGTCAAAATCCTTGGAACACCATCTCCCGAAGATTCGCTGATTGCGGTCATTGAAGGGAGGGCCGATGCAGCAGTAGACGCTGCACCTGCACTGCTGCCCTATTTGCGACGCAAATATGATGAAGAGTTGTATGTCGCCGGTGGGATGGCCCGTTTTCCGATGGAACTTTCCATGGCTGTACGACGCGATTTGCCGATCTTGCGCGGTATCATTGACAAGGCGCTGGCCTCCTTAACAGCTGATCAAATCGATGAAATGGTACAGCGTCAGCTCGAGTCGACCACCTATGGCAGGCCATCGTTAGCAATAATATTCCGCTATTACAGCATACACATGGTACTGGCCTTGATTGGCCTCTTGTTGATTGCCGGATTTGCGATTCAGGCCAGGCAGCAGCGGCGTCTGGCTATGCTCAGCGAGAAAGAGAAAACGATGTTTCTGGCCGTGCTTAGCCACGAGATTCGCTCGCCGATGAATGCCATTCTCGCGTCCATGGAGTTGCTGATGCAGCGCACCGAGCTGCCAGAGGAGTCTCATCGTTTGCTGGCTGTGGCTTCCAGCGGTGCGGAGAACTTGCTGTATCTGCTGGATGACGTCCTGGATATCTCCAAGCTCGAAGCCGGGCGGCTACAACTCGATCTGGGCCCCGTTGATATTATGGAACTGGCGCATTCCGTTGTAGATCTGCTGGCACTCAAGGCACAAAACGGGGTTGGACTGGAACTGATACAAGAGCATCCCATCGAGTTCCATCTCATGCTGGACAGGTTTCGGGTAGAGCAGGTTCTACATAACCTCATCTCGAACGCCATCAAGTTCACGCCTGAGGGTGGCGTGACAGTCAGTGTTCGGCTAGATGTCAGTACCCTCCCGCTAACCAAGCATCAACTGCAGATCCGCATAGTGGATACGGGTATCGGGATAGACTCCGAAGCTCTTCAACGACTTTTCCATCCCTACGCTCAGGCCTCCGCGAGTACTGCACGCAAGTTTGGCGGCACCGGGCTTGGCTTGACGATCTGCCGGCAACTGGTGGAGTTGATGGGAGGTTCGATAGAACTGGAAAGCGAACTTGGCAAGGGTACCGCCGTCTCGGTACGGCTGCCCTGTGATACCTACATTGCGCCCGCACATCTGCAGGAACAAGCAATGTCCAGGCAACTGTTCGATGTGGCAGCGACAGAGCATGCTCTTCGGGTCTTGCTGGTAGAGGATACGCCCGCCAATCAGGCGGTCCTCCAGGCTCAGCTCGAAGCCCTGGGCTGCCACTCGACACTCGCACCGGATGGCGACAAGGCCTTGCTTGCGCTTGAGCAGAACGCCTATGACATCGTGCTGTTGGACTGTGATCTGCCCGGTATTTCTGGCTATGAGGTGGCCCGCCAGTGGCGAGCCATGGAATCGTCGCTCAGCCTTGTGCCCACGCCGATCGTGGCTATCTCCGCCTCGACCGATGACGAGCACACCGCTACCTGCTTCGAGGCAGGCATGGATGGTGTGTTGAAGAAGCCCATCAAGCTGGGCAAGTTGAGGGATGCACTTCAGCTCTGGACGGATTTGCCCGTAGCCCACATCGACGACGAGGCTACATTCGTTACGGATGAACGAGCGGCTATCGCTGACCTATGGGACGATACGCATGCGCTACGGGCCGCTGTCGAAATGGCTGACATGGAAGAAGCCATTCATTGGGCACATCGATTGATTGGCGCATTCGCGGTATTGGAACAGTCGGATATGGCATCGCTGGCGAGATCAATGGAGGTCCGCTTTAAGGCCGGGCCATACAGCACTGCACTGGCTGACCTGGTCCGGCTGGAACAGTTGCTGGCGCAATATGCGTCGTCCACGGGATCAGACAGAACTTCACCATGAGATTGTGATCGAGTCCCTTTTAATCCCATTCCGATAGTCTGCTCTCTGCCCCCCTACGTACAGTGTCTGGCATCACTACTGGTATGGGTGGATACGATGTCATCGAATCCGATGCGGACAGAGCAATACAGCACTTTGCCACAGGTGCTGATCGTGGGGGCTGTTGATGGCATTAGCTACGGCCCATCTTTCACCTACGAGGCGCAGGTCGTAACGACCTTGAGTGCAGCGGCCAGTGCATTGGCGACGCGACGGTTTGACGTCGTGCTGAGTAATATCTCGGCGGAGTGTGACGAGGGCTTGGCCTTGCCGTCATTGCTGCTTGACCTCAAGCAGCAATGCCTATTGTCGAACCTGCCTGTCGTCATATGGTACGGCGCACAAGAGCACGGATTTCTAGAGTGGCATGTACGCCTGGCCGGACGTGCTGGCGTGGTAGTGCTGCTCTTCGCCTTGTCCAACGCTGATGTCGATTTGAATATCGCCAGTGCACTGGTGACAAGTGCAGCCAATGGGAGCCTCAGCCAGCACGACGAGAATCATGCGCCCAATGCGTATGACCTGCTGCGTGCCCTCACGACCAACAACGGTTTCAGAATAGTGCTGCAACCGCAAATCAACCTGCAAACAGGCGAGATCGTAGGCGCCGAAGCGTTAGCACGTTGGAGTCATGTATCCAAGGGTGACATTGCACCGTCGACCTTCGTGCCGCTAGCCCGCAAGGCCGGATTGGAGCTGCTGCTCTTTCACACGGTGCTGGCCAGGGTGATTGCGCTTTTGAGCGATCTGCACCGTCGAGATATTGCGGTGCCGATTGCCGTGAATGCATCGGCCGAAACCTTATGCACTGCCGGGATCGGTCGATGGCTCGGACGACGGCTTCGAGACGCTGCCGTTCCTAATTCGCTGCTCACGATCGAATTGACGGAAGACGTGCCGGTGGGTGATTGGCTCGCCTTGTCCATGGAGTTGGGATGCCTGCGCATGTGGGGTTTCCCAATTGCGATGGATGATTTTGGTTGTGGTTTTGCTTCTATCGACTTGTTGACTCAAATGCCCTTTTCCTCACTCAAGATTGATGGCCGCTTCGTACAAGGCATGGCGCATGACTCAGGGTGTCGTGCGGCAGTTTCCGCGGCGATATCGATAGGCCAGACCATGGAGCTGGATATCATCGCGGAAGGGATTGAATCTTCATCGCAGATTGACGCGCTGCTGGAGCGGGGATGTCGCATAGGACAAGGCTTTGCCCTGTCGGCACCTCTAGAGATAGACGAATTCATGCGCGTGCTCGCCATCAGGAATCTAAGTTCCATCACAGCAATGGCCAATTAAAGCTGGGATAAAGTTACCTCCCTTAATCACACGTCTCGAAAATTAGGAGTATTCCTATTTAACGATTTAGCACCCAAACCTACAGTGCGACCATTCGTTGCACAGCATGCCCAAAAGGCTCGGTCGCTACGCACGAATATTGGAGACTCAAACCAAAACTCAAACTTAGTGGATCCATTAAAATGAGATTTTTGAAAAAAATCGTACTTGCACCTTTCGCCTTTGCCGCGGTAGCCGTTTCCGCCCAGGCTGTAGCCGCTGATCCTGTAAGCCATACAATTCTGCTGGAAACCACTGTTCCTGAGGCTGACTTCTACGTGATGCCGACCGACTCCACCTGGATCGGAAACACTCAAGTACTGCCCTACAACATGGCCACCGGCAATATCAATTCACTGACTAAAGCGTTCGATTATAAACATTCGGCCGGCGCCATCAGCGGAACTCTGCTCTCGACCCCTGTGATCACGAGCGACAGCGACAGTATCAACCTTGAAGTCAAGTTCAACTCCGTGGCGCTTAATACTACAAGCAAGGAAGTTGTAACAACCGCCGCCGCTGCCACAGGTGGTTCTGCAAGCTTGGTGATTGAGCCGATCAAACCAGCTACCGGTTATAAGCCGGGAAAATACACTGGCAACGTTCAAGTTTCTTTTGACGCTGTCGTCACCCCATAAAAAATGCAATTTCTTACTTGCTGAGACTTCATCCTCAGCAAGTAAGAAATCAATCCCTTTAATACCCATATTTCGGTTTTTCCAGCAATAGTGCATTGACTGCCGGGAAATCCTTTTGTCCAGAACCCGGTCTCTTGCTATGTTTCGGCTTGCCTGCTTGCCTACTACAATTGCATTAGTTGCCTGCATGGTGTCATCTGCCTACTCGATTGCTGCCCCTTCAACGCACCTCAGTCTGCTGGCTCAGGCAGAAGGGTTGCCCAAAGAATTTAATGAACACTTCTTCGACGTCCCCTTGGCTGTACGCGTGACGCTTGATCGTCGTGTACTGGGCGAAGCCATGATCGTCTTGTCTCGCGACGAACGCGTCACCCTGCTGGAGTTCAACGATACCCACGACAGTGATATTGCTGCTGCCGAGCGTGACAACTGGCAAGCGCTGCTGCAAAGAGGGGTTGCCATTGGCCCCTGCGAAACGCAATGCGGCGAAGGCTTGGTGGCCGTCTATTACAGCCTGGAAAACTCCGAACTTTCGTTGCTGAGCAAAAACGCCGAGCGCGATCACACTTCGGTCGAACATTACGCACAACCAGAAGGGGGTAGTACCGGTCTCTTGTTGCGTAATCAACTGAACCTCTCCGGCGGCCAGGAGCAAGACCTTTCCGGCCGCTATGACCTGCAAGCCATCGCCAGCTTGGGCAACTGGACCCAGACGTTCAGTGGCCAATTGACCAGAAATGACGGCCCTGAAGACTCTATTCAGCATGCGGTCTACGAACTGCATAGCCAGAAAGAATGGCAGGACAACTTTCTGCGCGTCGGTTATTTCACGCCGGACTCCGTTGGATTGAGCCGCCAACCACGTTCTTTTGGCAACACGCCTGATACGGCATTGGGTGTCATGCTCGGCAGTTCCGACAGCCTGGCCAAGGGTGGTGCGAAACCCTCGGTGTACCCAATTTATGTCACCGCCAACCGCGAGGCGGTTGTCGAGATCTACCGCAATGGCAGCTTGATCAATACGCAACAAGTGCCGCCGGGGCTGCAAGCCCTGGATACGCGCCCCTTGCCTTCGGGGGTTTATGACATTGAAGTGCGTCTGATCGAAGATGGTACTGAAACTTCGCGCACCGACGAACTGGTGTACAAACCCAACAACTGGAGCAACCCGAATCAGCGCTGGCGCTATAACGCGTTTTTCGGCCGTGAAAGCCAGTTGCTGAGCAGTCGGGATAATCAAGACGATGGCGATCTTACGGCGGGGGCTGCAGTTAACTATCTGCTGCATCCCCGCGCCATCGTCGGCCTCTCGGCACGTCAGGTAAAAGATCAAAACCAGCTGGGCACGTCCGTTGATTTGGGCCTGAGCAATCAGTCAAGCCTGTATGCCAGTGTCTATCAAGCTCAGGACCGTGGCGTCGGCATGGATGTGCAAGCCCTGCATAACTACGGTTCGGGTAGCGTGATCTTGAGCCACAACCGCAGTTGGCTGGATAACCGCGATACCTGGGAAACGCTGCTGGACGGTAGACGCGTAAGGCAGCGCAACCCGTACAACGGCAACGTCAGCAACTCCTCACTGGGCGTTAGCCATCGCTTGAACTCGCAAAACAGCCTCAATGCCCGCCTCTCTCATAGCGAAGGGCAAATCGAAGGCGTCGGACTGAACCTCGGCTGGATGCGCAACGCCAAGCTGTTTGGACATGACACCCACTGGCGCTTGTCCGTGTTTGACCGTCCAGCCTCTGCCAGCAGCGGCAACGAACGCAACCGTGGTGTTGATCTGAGCCTCAGCATGGCCCTGGGAAGCGCCGGCAAGCGCGTGACGGCCAGTGTCGGCTCTCGTACCTCGCGCGACGGTCAAGCGGATCGCAATGCCAGCCTGGGCTACCAGCAAGACATCGAGTCCGGGCCACTGCGCAGCGTCAATGCCGCCGTACAGAGCGACACCTACGGGATGGGACTGACCGGGTCGGCACTGTTTGAAACCGATGTGGCAACAGGCGATGTTCAGCTACAGCGTTCGTCCTATAACCAGAATCTGTACGCCAGCATGAACCTGAACAGCAACCTGATCGTCGGCGGCAGTCAAGTCGCACTGACTGGCCAACATCACGGCAGTGAAGCCAGCATGATCGTCGACATTGAATCCGACCTCGATGCCATCCACCTGCGCGCCGATGATCTGAGCGGCACCAGCGCCATACTCAAGCCTGGGCGCAATGTGGTACCGGTCGCGGCGTACAAGGCGGGCAACGTGCAGTTCGATTTTCAAGGCACCGATGCGCCAGCAGCAACCATTCAACCGGCACGTGCTCGTTATCATTTGAACAAGGGCGGTGTGGCCTATCAGAAGGTGCGCATCATGAAGACCCAGACCATCTTCGGACGATTGGTCGATGCTCAAGGGCAACCCATGAAAGGCCATCATGTGGTTAACCACGCCAGTCGTGGGGTGACCGAAGTGGACGGTTTCTTCTCCATAGAGCTGAGCGCCAGTACGCCAACGCTTGAAGTGATTCGCGATGAGCAAGTCGTCTGCCGGTTTGCACTTGATCTGAACACCCTGCCGGTCGAAGGCGATGTGCTGATGGCTGGAGATCTGCGCTGCACCGAAAGCAGTGCGGCAAAACTGTTGGCCAAAGACTGAGGCGTCGGCGTCGTGAACTTTTCAAGTTAACAGGCAATTTTTTCACTCACATAACCGTCATGCGACGTTCCTCAAATGAGCGATGTCCTTGACCAGGACTCTCCCATGAACAGATCGATATCCGCATTGATCCTGGGCCTGTGCGCAAGCGCTGCCCATGCCGGCCCGAGCATTAACATTGGCACCATCTACGACTATATGGACGGTGACAAAAGTACTTATTTGAAGCGTATCTACAACGGCGGAGACGCCACGGCTTTTGTCCGGGTCAATATTCTTGAAATGACGTTCGATGGGAAAGGCAACGCCACGGAAACGCCGCTTGACTCGCAAGGCGCAGATGCCTCACAGCGCAAGGGGCTGGTGGCCAGCCCTGCCCGGCTGATCATCCCTGCCAAAGGCATGCAGGCGACACGCATGCTTTACGTGGGGGATCGCGAACGTGAACGTTACTACCGCGTACGGTTCATCCCCGTAGTGCCAGAGAAAGCTGACCAGTTCAACGTCTCCGAAGCAGAGCGCGAAGCTTATAAAGAAACGATGTCTGCCGGCGTCAACATCATGGCCGGTTATGGGGCGGTCTTCTTTGTCCGGCCGAAAAACACCCGTTTCGACACGAAAATTCAGGATGGTCCAACCGAGTACCGAGTGGAGAACACAGGGAATAGCACTGTGGTATTGGATGAGTTCAAAGATTGCTCGGCTAAAAAGACAAGTGACTGCAAAGACACCAGAAAGCTTCACGTACGACCTGGGACAAATTTCAATTTTGTCAAAGAACCTGGGCGCATTTATCAGTTCAAACTGGTGGAAGGCAGTGCCATCAAGGCGATGAGTGTAAAATCATGATCACCCATAAAAAGCGCATGACCCGCTCTGAGCTCTTAAAGGGCTTGCACTTAAGACTTTTATTTGTGCCATTGATACTACTGGCTTCAAACTTTTCGTTTGCGGTCGATCTCAATATTACGGCCAATTTCAAACCTGACCCTCACAATCCAAGCAACAATACTTTTAAGAATACCACTCCAAATTCTGGGTATTGCGTGTCTAAACCATCGTATTGTAGCTCCGGCTCTTTTAGTTTACTCATCCCAGGTCTTATAACCGAAGCTCGCCCTATCATGGCCGGCCAAGCCGACCTGCGCCAAGGGGCAATGTTAAGAGCCCCTAGCGAATGGCGGAGTTTTGATGTAGTTAGTTCTGGAGGAGAATTAAAAACGGTAACGGTTAGGATACTGGGTGTGGGAGCTACCTATTACATAGCCCCTTCGGTTCAATCTATAACCGGGATAGCAAACTCGCGTGCCGCTCATCAAGCACTCTGGTCAGGAGAAGACTGGATGTATGCCCCATCACCATGCACCTATTCAGGAGAATCTGTACTTACTGCCACTTGGTATAGTTTTTTCTGGCGAACCCCCACCAACGGTATCTGCGGAAAAACGGCGAATTACGACATACCGAGTTTTCACTTTGACGGCATTAGCATAATGTATGAGCTGAAAACCCCTAACCCTTTGGAGATGCCCCAAGGAACTTATACCGGGCAATTAAACTACACCATTGGACCCGGTGGAGATTTTGATTTTGGTGATTTACTGACGCCTTCAGATAATGCACTGACCCTAAACTTTTCTCTTTCGGTTCAACACATCCTGGACGTTCGTTTTCCTCCAGGATCAGAACGCCTGACACTGGTTCCCGCCGGCGGCTGGCAACAATGGCTGAACCGCGGTCGCCGCCCGGAAAAACTGTTTGCCAATCAGAACTTCCAGATATGGTCATCTACCCCCTTCAAAATGCAGCTTCAATGCCAGCATGCGGCCGGAAATCAATGTGGTATCCAGAATAGCGAAGGCCATCTGGTCCCTGTAGAAACCCGTATCACGCTTGCGCCCGGAATAATGGATAGCCACAGAATGCCGGTCAACCGTCTTCCTCTCAGCACCGATCCAATTTTTTTCCTTCTCGGTACTTACGTTGGCAAGGGTGATGCGACTCTGCATTTCGAGGTTGGCCAGGATAGCGTGAAACAGATGACCGACCACGCAGGCAAAAAATACTCGGGTAATGTCACCGTGATATGGGACGCTGAAATATAAGACTGTCCGGTGTGTGGTTGGCGTGCTTTGTCCATGGAATTCGGATGTCGGCGCCTCTGGAGGTGGTCTGACTGGGCGACCGGATCAAGTTGCTGCGGTGCATGTGCTGGCGCGCTTCAGGATGATTCTCCATGGACGGCCCAAGCTGGCTTGCCAGGGCAAGCCAGGCGGTAACAGCGGGTCAGGTCGGACAGCCAGGCTCACCATGGTCGAGGCCTTGGGGCAGGCTTCGGCTGAGCAGGCTCGCCTTGCCATCGCGCCAGGTCAGGGTCAGTACATAGAGCGTGTCGAAATCATCGCGGCTCCAATCCTCAGCGATCATCTGCTCCTCACCCAGGGCCTTGCCGGCCACGGTATTGATCAGTTCCGGCAGGTAACCACGGGACCAGGCGGTGTAGACCGTCGCGTTGCGGTACTGGTCGCGCAGGAGTTCGTCGGCCAGCTCGTCGGTGTCGTTGGCACCAAAGTCGATATTCACTGGCAGGCCGAGGCGGATGGCGCTAGGACTGATGGTCATCAGCGGGCGGATATAGCTGTAGCGTTGATCCTCGCTGCCTTCCTCGACATGCCGCGAGGGGTTGGCGGCGAACACGTAGTCGGCCTTGCCGAAACGCTCGGGCAACAGTGTGGCGAGGTCCAGAGCGCGGTTGAGCCCCAGGCAGTTCAGCTGGCCCAGGCCTTCGCTGGGCTTTTCGGCGTGGCGCAGGAATACCAGCGTCTGGGTACCGTCCAGCGGTTTCGCCTGGCGTTCGAAAACACCCAGGGGCAGCGACACGGCCACGGCGGCAAGCGCCAGGCTCAACAGCAAGTAACGGCGACGGGTGAAGGCACTAGGTGTAGGGAGGGGGGGTAAGTTTCTCAACTTGAAGATTACTCGGTGATTGTTTGGACAACACACTTAAGCAACACAGCATCATCGGGCTCTATAGGACTGCGCCTAAAACGTTGCGTGAGATGTGGTCTGTCCCGGGCTGAGTGCCCCCTTCGAGGCCGGCACTGCCCTTCCCTACAGGGGCCAGTCCTGCCCCGCTCTACCAGATCGAAGAGTGCCCAGAGCTGTATGTCGACGCCTGTGTGTGCTGCTGGCGTGCAGCAGGGTGTATTCGATGCCGCTTGGCGCGGCGGTGAAATCAACCGGATTGGTGCTCAAGGTCACTTTCGAAGTCTGAACGAAATTCGCTGCGCCGTTTACCGTCAGGTACGGCGTGCTCGGTACGACAGGGTTGGCCAGGCGCATATCAATGCCTGCGCCAGCAGCGACATTGAGCTTACCGGTGAGGGTGGTGTCGGGGGCCTACAGGTTCAAGAAGCCTGCGTTGATCGATATCGGCACGATGATGCGGTTGCCGAAAAGTCGACCTGGCCGGCGATGTTCAGGGTGCTGCAATGCGGGCAAATCAGGGCCATCCAACCAGTGACTGGCCTCCGGCTCTGCCGCGAGATCGATGCCGCTAGGTTGCCAGCAGCAATACGCGTGTCTGATCACGCGCATTGCCACGTCGAACAGCCCATCACATTGCCTCTGCTCACTAATGCGCAGTTGTGTTGGCGTCGCATCCAGCACCATCTTGCGCGGATAATTCGCCCAGGTGGCGCCGAGCGCTGGCGTGTTCGGGTTGCCGGTCTTCGCAAAGGCCGCAAGGCTCGCGATCATCGTGTTCGATAATGCTTCACGCCCCGCCTTGTTCGCATTGCTGTATGCAAAGGAGAAGGCGTTCGCGCCGAAGTTGCCGAAGATAAAGGGCAGATCCAGCGAATGTGTTGCACCGTACACTGTGTTGAACGGTGCTGGCGCCTGATCCCAGTCGAAGCGGTAGTACCAGACCTTGTCCGGCTGCTGCGTGGCCAGTGAAGTGAGGGGTGCTGTCGCCGCGCGAACGAAGATGTTATTCGTGGCAAATGCAGCCATTGCATTCCACCCGTGCGGCAATGCCGTCACTGGCAGATACGGGGCGCTGATCAAGTCGGCCTCGGTTAACGTGCCGGGCGCATTCGGATCGAAATTGAACTGCATGCCGAATCGATCGTAGTCGTTTGGCTTGTAGCCCGAAATGCCGCTACCCGAGGTCTTGCCGAACAGCTTGGCGAATAGCGTACCCTCGTCCTTCGTATTGCCGGCGAGCACAGGCACCTTCTGGTACTGCCCCGCCGCGAGCGCCGCGACCGAGTTCACCGGCAGGACGTTGCCGTCCTCGATTGCCGCGCGCGCATCGCCCAGTTGCGGGTTCGCAATCATCACCGCGAGAAGCTTGTCGGCCGGGATGCCGCGCAGGTACGCGGCGACCTGCGCGCTCGACTGCGAGGCGAGCCAAGCCTGTGCAGACCTGGTGTCCGTCGCCTTGCCGTCGGAAATGACGATCGCCGTCAGCAACGCCCGCGAGTAGCTCTGCGCGTCCTTCCGAGAAGCGTTCAAGAGACCGCCGCTCAAGGGTACAGCCTTCTGGAACAGCCCGGTCGACAAGGGTGAAACAAGCAGGGCCCACACATTGACTGCACCGGCGGATTGCCCCATCACCGTAATATTGTCTGGATCGCCGCCGAACGCTGCGATGTTGTTTTTCACGAACTTCAGCGCCTGCTGTTGATCGAGCAGCGCGAAGTTGCCGGAATCCGCGAGCGCGTTGCCGGTCTTGAGTTGTGGCAAGTCGAGCCAGCCGAGGATCCCCAGGCGGTAATTGATCGTGACGACGACCGCATTGGCCTTCTTCGCAAGCGCCTGCCCGTCGTAGACGGGATCGGCGGAGTAGCCGGAGACGTTGCTACCGCCGTGTATGAAAAAAATGACGGGAAGCGGGCCACTCTCCGCCGCCGGACGCCATATGTTCAGTGTCAGGCAGTCTTCGTTGCCCACAGGTTTGCCGAAACCGTCTCGCACCGCGAGGCCATAGGGTGCGTCATTCGGCGCAGGACTGAAGTACAGGCCTCCTTGCGCACACGAGTGCCCAAACTGTTGCGCGGCACGCACGCCGATCCACGACGCGGGATCGACGGGAGGCATCCAGCGCAGCGCGCCAACCGGCGGCTGCGCATACGGAATACCAAGCCAGGCGTAGACACCCGTGGTGGCGCTGTGATCGAGACCCTTGACGATGCCGGCGCTCGTGACTCGCTGAGTTGGCGACGGATCTGCAGCTCGCGAGGTGGGCGAAGAATTGCCGGTGCACCCAGCCAGCGACAAGACCAGGGGCAGCGTGAAAACCCCCACTGCGGTCCGAGAAATCGAGGTCATGGATTGTTTCCCCTTGTTGGAATGAATTCAGCCTGTTGTTTACGGGCTTAGCCCCAATCAAGGGGTTTGGTGTACCGGGAGCAATTTTCCAGACTAGTCGGGAAGAGCAAAACGTATACGTGTGCACGCCTTGCCTATAGGTTTCGGTATCGGTTGTTCCTTTGTCGCTTGTGACATCTTGATAATGCAGTCTTCTTGATAACCATCCCCGTCGGTCATCACCATTGACGTGGTCCATGTACCGTCTTCGTTCAAAACCCTTGTTAAATTTTCGCTTTTCTCAGGGCGCTTATCGGACCCACCATAAGGATCAGGGCTTACCGCTGCGGGCTCTGTCGCATACACAGCCGGGACAAAAAACAAAAGCATTACTATAAGTTTGGACATTGCCGCTGCCACCGCCGAACTTTCCGCTTAACCACCCGGAGTCCAGTGGTCGGGTTGTATTGGAAGAATAAAAAACGCGTGCAATTTGGCAGCGGGACTTACAAAAAAAAATAGGAACACTCCTAAAAACGCTGTAGTGGTCTAATAAAACCGGACACCCATTCAGGCGAGAATGCTCGCCAGATAGAAGTGCCTGATGACCAAGTAGCGTCGTTCCTTTTCCGCTGAGTTCAAGCGCGAGGCCGCAGACCTCATTCCCGATCAAGGCTATAGCCATATCGAAGCCTGTCGCTTGCCTGGGGTGGTTGAGTCTGTAAGGTGAGTGGTCTGATGCGGGAACTGGCGTTAGTCAGCAAACAGCCTGGATCACATGCCGACAAACAAGCAACGGTCGAGCGACCTGATATTCCGAACATCTTGAATCGGGGGGGGGGGATGTGCCGGTGCCCAATCAGGTCTGGTGTGGCGACCTCACCTACATCTGGGCACAGGGGAAATAACACTACCTGGCTGTCATCCTGGATCTTTGTGCACGTCGAACTGCAGGCTAGGACTTGTCGAATCGGATCAGGGTTCGCCAAATATGGCAGCCGACAGTTTCGCCAACGGCTCTGGCGTTACCGCATGCGCCCATGCATGAGCCGGCGTGGAAACTGCTCCAGCAACAGACCGATCCAGTGCGCGTCAGAATTCTGGACTTGAATGCACCGGATAGTGTTGGATTTCAGTGGTTGCCGCTGAAACGAAAAAAGGACCCGAAGGTCCTTTTTGCGATCGCTGTAGAATTTCAGTGAAACTCTTCAGCGCTATGTTTGGAGCGGGAAACGAGACTCGAACTCGCGACCCCGACCTTGGCAAGGTCGTGCTCTACCAACTGAGCTATTCCCGCGTCTTGGTGGTGTGCATTCTATAGAAATTCGAAACTGCGTCAACCCCTTGATTCAAAAAAGTTTTATTTCTTTTCCACATCGGTCTTCAGATGCGGCCAGGCGGCGCGCAGGTACTGCAGCATGGACCACAGGGTCAGCCCTCCCGCGATCAGCAACAAGGCATAACCCAGCAGCACCCAGAAGGTGAAAGCTGGCGGGTTGGCCAGCAGGATCACCAGCGCCAGCATCTGCGCGGCGGTTTTCCACTTGCCCATGTTGGACACCGCCACTTGCGCGCGGGCGCCCAGTTCGGCCATCCACTCACGGAGGGCGGAAACGACGATTTCACGTCCGATGATCACTGCCGCCGGCAGGGTCAGCCACAGGTTGCCGTGCTCTTGCACCAGCAGCACCAGGGCCACCGCCACCATCAACTTGTCGGCCACCGGATCGAGAAAGGCCCCGAACGGCGTGCTTTGCTCCAGACGCCGCGCCAGGTAGCCATCGAGCCAGTCGGTGGCTGCGGCGAACGCGAAGACGGAACTGGCGGCCATATAGCTCCAGTTGTAAGGCAGGTAAAACAGCAAAATGAAGATCGGGATGAGCAGAACGCGTAGAACGGTGATCAGATTAGGGATATTCATCGGCACAACTGGCTACGAGGTGAGTTGGCAATCTACTCGAAAAAGACAGCAGATGAGGTAGGCACGGCCATTCTACGGGCTTCTCGCACAGCGTGTCTAACACTGTTCCAACACTTTGAGCCCCTCGAAAGCGCAACTTCCTGGGGTCTGCGCAAGCAGGACAAGACTCGGCATGAGAGTCCGCAGGAAACCACCGTATGTAGACACAGAGCCGTGGTCATGCGAATTTTCCAGCCAGACTCTCTGCCCTCGCCAGACTCCATCCAAGTTCAGAATCGTCCTAAAGCCTTGCCCATCGCCACTTGCTAGGTTTGCGGGGCTCTACAAAGAGCATCGCAGATCAGTCAACGCAGGGACGATAAAATGCTCTCTTCTGCTCGCCTGGGCGACAAACACGTCTGCCCTCTTCCCGGTCACGGCACTACTCCTATTGTTTCCGCTTCTGGCGATATAAACATCAACGCCATGGGCGCAGCCCGAGTCGGTGACACTTGCGGTTGTGGTGCAGTCATCACCACAGGGTTTCCCTCGATCATTCTGAATGGTCGCCCCATGGCCCACCTGGGGAGCCCGACCAGTCACGGCGGGACGATCATCACGGGGTCGGGTGACACCTTCGGCGGCTTTGTTTTTGGACCCACTCCTGACGCAGTAATCATCAACTTCGCAGCCCTCGGCGTGTTTCGCCCAGACGGCTCGGTAGACGATGAAAAGATGGCGACCTTGCTGGCCGACCCGAGGCTGACCGAGAAGGCCACCGCTGCAAATGCCTTGGTCGATCCCAATGCGGCCTCTAAGGCTCCTGAAGAGCAGCCAGAGGAGAAGGTCTGTACTGACCCCGACCGCATGGAGGAACTAGCGAGCTACATTGCTGGCGAGATGAACCGCAACATCAACAGCCCGTCCGTGCGGCAAATGAAAGATTTGAATAGCTTTGACCCCGCAGCAGAAACAAGGAAATACGCGGAACTGCCCTTTTACATGCGCTTCGGTCTTGAGCCAGACTTCTACAGCTTGGCGCTCGGAAAGAAAGCGAAGGCGTTAGCTATCTGGACTGAGCGGGTGGGACAGGATCGACCTTGGGATCACAAGCCGAAAATCCGTAAGGCATTCGACGGACTTTGGCAAAAACAAGGAAAGTACGATTATTTTTATGATATCTGGTCGAACATCCACTATGGCTATGTGGGCTGCGTTGCGGGATTTTCCGAGAGCGTACTTGCAGATGGGGCAGGAGCCGAGCAGATAGTTTCAGACTCCTGGGGGAAGGTCAGTGATATAACAAAACCACCAGAAAGGCGGAAACACCGAGGACCTCACCGGGCTGAAAATATTGACGGACTCCGTGCTTGGGACGACGACCCAGACCGTATATCTATTAGTATCGGCATTAAACTCTTTAACCAACATCCCAATGGTGGGATAACAGCGAAAATGGTTATGGATGAGGTTCTTGCAGTTACACCACAGGAATGGGGAGCTGGTGTCATTGAGCACAAATGCAAGAAAATTTAAGGTTCGTTACTTGTTCCTTCTCCTCTTAATAGCTCCGCTGGTGGCTTGGTACTGTGCTACTCCCGGCGTAATTGTCCATTACCCGAAAGAGGCCACGGACGAACTGCGCTTAATTTGGGACACGCACGACCAGATTACGCGGCAGCGGATGCTACCAGGGGAAGCTACATCTGAGTTTGGTCATATATTCCCTGATGAGAACTTCTTCATGGTGTTCTTTTGGTGGACCGACAGAGGTTTTCGGAAATGCATCGACATCACACCTAAGCGCTGGGCAACGATAGACATCTACCTTGACAGGACTGGTAGGGTCGATATCGAGAGAACCACTCCTGACGTTATTGCTCGGTTGAAGAAGTGTGATGGCGAGCCTGACCCTTTCCGCCCCTAAAGTTCGCTACTAATGCCGCGATGAGGTCACCCAGCACAGCCACCACCATGGGGTTTCCCACGATCATCCTGAATGGTCGCCCTATCACCCACTTAGGGAGCCCTACCAGTTACGGCGGGACGATCATCACGGGGTCGGGTGACACCTTCGGCGGCTTTGTCATAGGGTCTCGATCATTATCGGGATGAGCCTATACAAGGAATATCCAAATGGTGGCCTCACAGGGAGGATCATTATGGACAAAGTGTTGGCAGTACCCATAAGCGACTGGGTGAAAGGAGTTCAACCACATGTCTGCAAGTGAGAAAAAGCTCTACTTAAGGTGGTGGATTACAGGATTCGTTTGCGTCCTTATTGCATGCTGGTATTTAGCTTTGCCAAGGGTTGTCATTTACTACTCAGACGATGGCTCAAAAGAATTCAAATACGTCTTCAATACGCAGCATTCAATATTTCGACGAGACTTGATGCCGGGTGAGACAACCGGTGATGCGGGGCACATTTTCCCCGATAAGGATTTCTTTATGATGTTCGATTGGTGGGCCGATACGACCCCGCCCCGGTGCATCTACATCACACCAAAACGGTGGAGAACAATGGACATTTACCTTAATGGGAGCGGTAAGATCGACATCACTAAAACAGACCCTGATGTTATTGCCCGTCTGAAACAGTGTCCCGGTCAGCCTGACCCTTTCCGCCCCTGAGTTCTCCCCTACTCACTATGCAAGTTCGCATAAATAAGCTCAGCGAGCTTTTTACTGATCCCCGGTGCCTTGGCGATTTCGTCGATACTTGCGCGAGACAGCTCCTGCAATCCGCCAAAATGCTTCAGCAGGTCACGGCGGCGCTTGGGGCCAACGCCGGCCACGCCTTCGAGGGTCGAGGTGCGGCGGGTTTTGCCGCGGCGCGCGCGGTGGCCGGTGATCGCGAAACGGTGGGCCTCGTCGCGGATCTGCTGGATCAGGTGCAGCGCCGGTGAATCGCCCTTGAGGGTGAACTCATGGGCGGCATCGTTGAGGTAGAGGGTCTCGAAACCGGCCTTGCGCGTTGCGCCCTTGGCCACCCCCAGCAGGATCAGGTCGGGTACCGCCAGCTCGTTGAGCACGTCGCGGGCCATGGACAGCTGGCCCTTGCCGCCGTCCACCAGCAGAATGTCCGGCAGCTTGCCCTCGCCGTCCTTGAGTTTGCTGAAGCGCCGGGTCAGGGCTTGGTGCATTGCCGCATAGTCGTCGCCGGCGGTGACGCCTTCGATGTTGTAGCGCCGGTAATCGGACTTCAGCGGCCCTTCCGGACCGAATACCACGCAGGAGGCCACGGTCGCCTCGCCGCTGGAGTGACTAATGTCGTAGCACTCCAGGCGTTGCGGCGGTTCGTCCAGGTTCAGCACTTCGGCCAGGGCTTCGAAACGTGCCGCCACATGCTGCCGGTTGGCCAGGCGCGCGCTCAGGGCCTGCTCGGCGTTGGTCACCGCCAGTTGCTGCCAGCGCGCCCGCGTGCCGCGCACCCGGTGGCTGATGCTCAGCTCACGACCGCGCAAGGCCTGGATCGCGGTGATCAGGGTCGGGAAGTCTTCATGGACCACGTTGACGATCAGCTCGCTCGGCAGGTCGCGCTCGGGGCTGCTGAGAAAGTACTGGCCGAGGAACGCCGACATGACCTCGGCCACGTCCTCCTCGATCCCCACCTGGGGAAAGAAATTCTTGCTGCCCAGCACCCGACCGCCACGCACGCTGATCAGGTGCACGCAGGCGCCGCCCGGGTTGACGAAGGCCGCCACCACGTCCACATCGCCGCTGCCGCCTTCCATGCTCTGCTGATCCTGCACCCGCCGCAGCAGGGAGATCTGGTCGCGCAGCTCGGCGGCTTTCTCGAAATCCAGGGTACTGGCCGCCTGCTCCATGCCGGCCGACAGTTCATCGGTCAGGGCATTGCTGCGCCCTTCGAGGAACATCACCGAGTGGCGCACATCTTCGGCATACACCTCGGCCTCTACCAGGCCGACGCAGGGCGCCTTGCAGCGCTTGATCTGATACTGCAGGCACGGCCGGGTGCGGTTCTTGTAGTAGCTGTCCTCGCATTGGCGGACCATGAAGGTCTTTTGCAGCAGGCTCAGGCTCTCGCGAATGGCCCCAGCGCTGGGGTACGGGCCGAAGTACTTGCCCTTCTGCTTTTTCGCCCCGCGATGGATGCTGAAACGCGGAAACTCGCCATCCGACAGAAACACATAGGGGTAGGACTTATCGTCGCGCAACAGGATGTTGTACGGCGGCCGCCATTCCTTGATCAGCGTCTGCTCGAGCAGCAGGGCTTCGGTTTCGTTGGCGGTGATGGTGGTTTCGATCTGCGCGATGCGCCCCACCAGGGCAGCCGTCTTCGGCGCCAGGCCAGTCTTGCGGAAGTAGCTGGCCAGGCGGCTCTTCAGGTTCTTGGCTTTACCGACGTAGAGCAGGCGCGCATCGCTGTCGAACATGCGATACACGCCAGGACGGCCACTGCAGGTGGAAAGAAAAGCACTGGGATCAAACGGGTCGGTCATTGTCAGGCGCTGGCATCGACCATGCCGTGGCGAACCGCCAGCAACGTCAGTTCGACATCACTGCTGATCGAGAGCTTCTCGAAGATACGGTAACGGTAGGTATTCACGGTTTTCGGAGACAGGCACAGCTTGTCGGAGATGATCTGCACTTTCTGGCAGCCGACAATCATCAGCGCAATCTGGATCTCGCGTTCCGACAAGGCATCGAACGGCGATTCACTGGACGGCTGGAATGACTTGAATACCAGTTGCTGGGCAATCTGCGGGCTGATGTAACGCTGGCCGGCAAACACCAGGCGGATGGCCTGCACCATTTCATTGAGGCCCGCGCCCTTGGTCAGGTAACCCGCCGCGCCCGCTTGCAGCAAGCGGGTCGGGAACGGATCTTCTTCACACACAGTGACGGCCACGACTTTGATATCCGGGTGACTGCGCAACAATTTGCGCGTGGCTTCAAGACCGCCGATCCCGGGCATCTTGACGTCCATGAGGACCACATCGGGTTTCAATTCTCGGGCCTTGATCAGGGATTCCTCCCCTGACTCGGCCTGACCGACCACTTGCAGGCCATCGATGTCAGCCAGCATTCGTGTAATACCTGTACGAACGAGATCATGGTCATCGACTACTAGCACCCTAATCAAGCAGACACCTCGCGATTTGGTCTTATAGGTTGCCGGACACCTTAGCAAAAAAGCAGCGTGCTGACCTAATGACAAGCGCCATATAAAAAGCACCTGTTCACCAGGGGTATCCGGTGGATGGTTAATGCGCTGCGAACGCCCTGCCCTAAGGCTCTCGGGCGTCCGCCTTTCTTTTCATCAGGCTGCAAACCGAAAGCTCGGCAAGGGTATGGGTCAGGTGCCGGATCGCGTCCTGATCTTCCTTGTACAAGGCCCGATAACTGACGAGGATTTTCTCCTCGCTCTGGCTGAGATTCTCAGCGCTGGTCGGGGTCCGCCTGCCGGTCAATATATAAAGGACATCGACCCCTTTTGCCGCCACCCGGGACAAGTAATCCGCCTTGGGTACCCGGTCTCCACTTTCATATCTGCCTTGGGCATTGGCTTCCACGCCGCCAACTTCACCAAATTTTTTCTGCGACAACCCCAGGCGTTCCCTTTCCTGTCTTAACCGCGAACCGATTCCACTCATTTGGATGTATGATCCTTTTTTATGCACCCCTAGGGGTGTTACACCCTTCAAGCATTGAACAAATTTGAACGGTTTTGAACTATGCCCGGTATCCGCACTGCCGCACAAGCCAAGGCCTGGCTTGAACATCAAGGTAAATCGGTTCAACAGTTCGCCCGTGAACACGGGGTCGATCCAGCCACCACCTACCAGGTATTGGCCGGCCGCAAGAAAGGACGACGCGGAGAGGCGCACAAGGTGGCCGTATTGCTGGGCATGAAGGACGGCATCATCCTCGCCGAACCCGAGGGCCCAGACCAGGAACCCGCCTGACCTCGCATGCCCCGGCTCGGTCCCCGTACAAAAACCAACGGCTACGCCTCCATGGCGCTGCTTCGTTCCATCCGCAGAAAACATTCGTCTTCCCCGACTACCTTCAGTCCCATCCGTCCATAGAGCGCCTGCGCCGGGTTGTCCTTGAACACCGTCAACCGTAGCAGCCCGCGCCGTTCTCCGCGCGCCATCGCCAGCACCTGTTCGAGAGTCCAGGCCCCGGCACCTTGTCCGCGAAACGCCTCGAGCACATGCAACTCGCGAATGTACAAAGCCCTGGAATCGCGACTCAGGCTGACGAACCCCAGAACCCTGGCGCCCTGGCAGATCAGCAGGTTTTCCCGCCCGGCCCAGGCCACATCGAAAGCTTCGTCCAGCCACAACAGATCATGACGGATGTAATACCCCAACATGCTGCTGCGGGTCAGGTCGCGGGCGAAAACCAGATCCTCCGGGGTGCCCGCCGGACGCAGTTGGAAGCCGTTCAAGGTGCTTCGACCGTCACTTGCTGGCCGCTCCAGTGACCGTCAGTGCGCCGGGCGATCAACAACTCATCGCCAGTGCCTGTCGCGGTCACGATCAGCCCGCCGTCCGGGCCCCAGATCGCGCTGCGTCCGGCCGACACCCAGCCTCCGGTCGGCCCGCCGTGGTTGGCCATCAGCACCAGCATGGCGTGCTCCACCGCATAGCCCTGCAGCAAGGCAGTGTCCGCGGCGTAGCCTTTTTCGCTGATCAGCACGCCGGCGGCATAGATGCCGGCACCGGACTGCGCCGCCGCACGCGCATGGCTGGCCTGGGAGAAGTCGGCGCACACCGCCAGGGCAACTTGATCCTCGGCGAACCTCAGGTTCGCGCCACCCGTGCCGGGGCTAAATACCAACTCCTCGCCAGCATGCAGATGCTGCTTGCTGTACACCGCCAGCGAACCGTCGGCGGCCAGCACCAGGGCGCCGATCAACAGCGGCCCTTCGGCCGACAGGCGAATGGGCATGCCCACCACCGTCGTCACCCCCAGCTCCCGGGCCAGGTCGCGCAACGGCTGCAACAGCGGGCTCTGCGGCAATAGCGCCAGCTCGGCCGCCAGTGTGGGTTCGTAACCGGTCAGGGACAGCTCGGGAAACACCAGCAATTGCACGCCCTGCTGCGCCGCGGCGCGGATAAAGGCCTGGTGTCGGGCGATATTGCCCGACAGGTCTCCAGCGATGGAAATCGATTGGGCGGCAGCAAGGGTCAGCGTGGTCATGATTCATCCTGAATGAGCACAAATGAGGGCGTGGCGAGTGTGTCATAAAACCTCAAAGCGCTTAACTCATAGGCACTGACTGGCAAGACAATAGGATTTTCTGATTGAACCGCGACCCCGGCCTCTAGTAAGCTCGGCCCACTTCACGGAGAAACAGCATGTCATCCCTCACCCTTTCCATGCATCGTCACACTGCCAGCGCCTCGCGCGCCGGTGCGGCTGCCTGGGTGAAAAACGCCTGCGCTCCAGCGAGCTTTTATTTTGGGTATTGGTTTAGCCACTGGCGCGCCTGATACCCAAACGGCGCCCACTTGAACGGGTCGCCTACCAGAGAAAATCTCACCCCCGGTCGGCCTCCCGACCGGGGGTTTTGTTTTTCTGGGCCGAAGATTTTTAACCACGACTTTCAAGCGACACATCGAACTTACCGAGGATTCAAACCATGAACTACAGCACCTATTACCGTTACGACACTTGCTCCGCCTGGCGATTTAGCAGCCTCCGTTCGGGACAGCCTGCCGCCTCCGATCGGTCACCTACTGGTGGCAAACACACCTGCACAGCCAATCCGGCCAATTGTCGAACACCCCAGTAGGGCCGCGCGCGGGGCACCACCCGCCGCCTGCCCAGGAAGCCTTGAATATGAACTCGTCCGTCTCCGCTCTGCCGCTGTCCACCCGCAACTGCGCCAACGAAACCCTGACCCAGCGCCTGCCCAGCTCGCTGGAGCTCAAGCAGCAACTGCCGCTCAGCCCGGCCCTCAACCAGCAAGTCGCCGCCCATCGCCAGGCGGTGCGCGCCATCCTCAACGGTGAAGACTCCCGTTTGCTGGTCGTCGTCGGCCCCTGCTCGATCCACGATCCCCAGTCTGCCCTGGAATACGCCGGCAACCTGGCCAGCCTGGCCGCCGAGGTCAGCGACGAGCTGTTGCTGGTGATGCGTGCCTACGTCGAAAAACCCCGCACCACCGTCGGCTGGAAAGGCCTGGCCTACGACCCGCGCCTGGATGGCAGCGACGACATGGCCGGCGGCCTGACCCTGTCCCGTGAACTGATGCGCGAAATGCTCCGCCTGGGCCTGCCGATCGCCACCGAATTGCTGCAACCCATGGCCGCCGGCTACTTCGACGACCTGCTGAGCTGGGTCGCCATTGGCGCGCGCACCACCGAATCGCAGATCCACCGGGAAATGGCCAGCGGCCTGGGCATGCCCGTGGGCTTCAAGAACGGCACCGACGGCGGCGTCGGCATCGCCTGCGACGCCATGCGCTCGGCGGCGCACCCGCACCGCCATTTCGGCGTCGACAGCCAGGGCCATCCGGCGGTGATCCAGACCCCGGGCAACCCCGACACCCACCTGGTGCTGCGCGGCGGCCATCGCGGCCCGAACTATGATCGCCAGAGCGTGGCCCAGGTTCAGCACGACCTGCAGAAGCTGAAGATTCCGGCGCGGATCATGGTCGATTGCAGCCATGCCAACAGCGGCAAGGACCCACTGCGCCAACCGGCGGTGTTCGACGAGGTGTTGGAGCAGCGCCTGCAGGGCGATTCGTCCCTGGTCGGGGTGATGCTGGAAAGCCATCTGTTCGAGGGTTGCCAGCCCCTGAGCCCGACGCTGCGCTACGGGGTTTCGGTGACAGACGGTTGCCTGGGCTGGGACGCCACCGAGCAACTGCTGCGCAAGGCTGCCCGGCAGCTGCGCAATAGCCGGCAAAACATTCCGGCTTCCGCCTGATTCCGCCCTGTAGGAGCGAGGCTTGCCCGCGATAAACGATGATGCGGTGTACCTGACCTACCGCGTCGNCGCTCCTACAGAAACAGAGACCTACCGGCCATCCTTTGCTGCAATGCTTTGACGGAACTTTGACGAGAAATAGGCTACACAATCCGGTAGGCTCACCACTTTCTTGAAAGGAGCAACTCCCCATGGCCAAAGCCACTGCCCGTCACATCCTCGTTGCCAGCGAAGCCAAGTGCAACGAACTGAAAGCCGAGATCGAAGCCGGCGCCGACTTCGCCGAAGTCGCCAAGAAGAACTCCACCTGCCCATCCAGCCGTGACGGCGGCAACCTCGGTTCCTTCGGCCCAGGCCAGATGGTCAAGGAATTCGACACCGTGGTGTTCAGCGCCCCGGTCAACGTCGTGCAAGGCCCGGTGAAAACCCAGTTCGGTTATCACCTGCTGGAAGTGACCAGCCGCCAGGACTGATCCTGTCGCGATTTGCGTGAACGACGGCCCGCCCTTTGGTGGGCCGTTGTGTTTGGGCCACCGCCCGCGCTGGTCAGCAGCGCGCCGGTAGCGTACAAATCGTGATCATCGATCACCCGGCTCTTAAGGCTGACAATGCGCCTGCTTTTCCCCTCCATGATCTTCACCGCCCTGGCCCTGCTGCTGGGGACCGCGAGTGCCGACGCGGCACCGCAACACGCCTTGACCGTCTATGGCGAACCGGCCAAGTACCCCGCCGGCTTCAGCCACTTCGCCTACACCAACCCTCGTGCGCCCAAAGGCGGGAGCATGCGCCGCTCGGCCATCGAGATCGGCCGCTTCGACCATGTGCTGCCCTACATCGACAAAGGCATCGGCGTCTCGCAACTCGACGGCTATATCTATTCGCCGCTGGCCCAGCGCTCGCTGGACGAGCCCTACACCGTCTACGGCCTGGTGGCACAAAAGATGGAGCGCGCCGACGACGGCCTGTGGCTACGCTTCTACCTCAACCCCAAGGCGCGCTTCGCCGACGGCAAGCCGATCACCGCCGAAGACGTGCGCTACACCTACAACCTGCTGATGACCCAGGGCAGCCTGCGTTATCGCACTCAGTTCGCCGACGTCAAGGACGTCGAAGTCGAGTCGCCGCGGGTGATCCGCTTCGACTTCAAGAGCAATGAAAACCGCACCCTGCCCCTGGATATCGCGGCCCTGCCGGTGCTCCCCGAGCACTGGTGGAAGAGCCGCGACTTCGCTGGCGGCGGTGGTTACGAAGCGCCCCTGGGCAGCGGCCCGTACAAGGTGAGCAAAGTCGACAACGGCAACAGCATCACCTTCAGCCGCGATGCCGACTGGTGGGGCAAGGACCTGCCGGTCAGCCGCGGCCTGTACAACTTCGACCGCTTCAGCATCGAGTACTTCGGCGATACCGACGTCGCCCGCCAGGTGCTGCGCGGCGGCGCCTACGATTACAACCGCGAGTTTTCTGCCACCGGCTTCTCCATAGGTTACGACGGCCCGGCCCTGGACGACGGCCGCCTGCAAAAGGCTCACCTGGCCAAGGAAGCGCCGCAACCGGCCCAGGGTTTCGTGTTCAACCTGCAAAAGCCGATGTTCCAGGACCGCCGGGTGCGCCAGGCCCTGGCCATGCTCTGGGACTTCGAGTGGAGCAACCGGCAGATGATGCGCGACCTGTACATCCGCCAGCAGAGCTTCTTCTCCAACAGCGCCCTGGCCGCGCGGGCGCTACCGGATGCCGAAGAGCTGAAAATCCTCGAACCGCTGCGCGGGCAGGTTCCCGACGAGGTTTTCAGCCAGGTCTTCGAGGCGCCGAAAACCGACGGCAGCGGCCTGATCCGCGACAAGCAACTGCAAGCCCTGGCCCTGCTCGAAGCGGCCGGCTGGAAACCCGACGGCGACACGCTGGTCAACGCCGACGGCGAGCCGCTGCGCTTCACCTTCCTCAACAGCCAGAGCGGCATCGAGCGCCTGCTGCTGCCCTACAAGCGCAACCTGGCGCAGATCGGCATCACCCTGGAGATCCGCCGCATCGACGCCTCGCAGTACGTCAACCGGCTGATGGCCCGCGACTACGACATGATCGTCACCGGCTACCCGGTGACCACCTCGCCGGGGCTGGAGCTGTACAACTACTTCGGCTCGGCGGCGGCCAACGACCCCGGCTCCAGCAACCTGATGGTGCTGAAGAACCCGGCGGTGGACAGCCTGATCACCGGCCTGGTCAAGGCCACCAGCCAGCCGCAGATGCTGAGCTACGCCCATGCCCTGGACCGGGTGCTGCAATGGAATTACTACTGGATCCCCAACTACTACCCGCCAGGCACCTCCACCGTGTGGTGGAACCGCTTCGGCATGCCGGCCATTCCCGCCAGCAATGACGAAGCCATCGAAAGCTGGTGGGAAATGAGCCGCACGCCCCTGACCAACGAGCAAATGGCAGCCGAGCGCATCCAGCGCGGCAAGCCTGGAGGGCCGCACTGATGCTGGCGTATATCCTGCGGCGCCTGCTGCTGATCATCCCCACCCTGCTGATCATCCTGCTGGTCAACTTCGCCATCGTCCAGGCCGCCCCCGGCGGCCCGGTGGAACAGGCCATCGCCCGCCTGCAAGGCATAGGGGGCGGCGGCAACCTCGGCGGCTCCAGCGACGGCATCAGCGGCAACTCGCGGGCCAGCCGTGGCCTCGACCCGCAGCTGATCAAGGACATCGAGAAACAGTACGGCTTCGACAAGCCGGCCTACGAACGCCTGTGGCTGATGCTCAAGAGCTACGCGCAACTGGACTTCGGCAAGAGCTTCTTCCGCGGTGCCACGGTCACCGAGCTGATCCTGCAGAAGATGCCGGTGACCATCTCCCTCGGCCTCTGGGCAACCCTGATCACCTACCTGGTGTCGATCCCCCTGGGGATTCGCAAGGCGGTGCACCACGGCAGCCATTTCGATATCTGGAGCAGCACCGCGATCATCATCGGCTACGCCATGCCGGCCTTCCTGTTCGCCATGTTCCTGATCGTGCTGTTCGCCGGCGGCACCTCGCTGAACTGGTTCCCGGTGCGCGGGTTGGTCTCGGAGAACTTCGAGCAACTGAGCACGGTGGGCAAGATCGCCGACTACTTCTGGCACCTGGTGCTGCCGGTGACCTCCCTGGTGATCGGCGGCTTCGCCACCCTGACCATCCTCACCAAGAACTCGTTCCTCAACGAAATCACCCGCCAGTACGTGGTCACCGCCCGGGCCAAGGGCCTGAGCGAACGCCGGGTGCTGTACGGCCATGTGTTTCGCAATGCCATGCTGCTGGTGGTCTCGGGCATTCCCCAGGCGTTTATCAGCGTGTTCTTCGCCGGCTCCCTGCTGATCGAGGTGATCTTCTCCCTCGACGGCCTCGGGCGCATGAGCTACGAGGCGGCGGTGTCGCGGGACTATCCGGTGGTGTTCGGCTCGCTGTTCATCTTCACCCTGTTCGGCCTGCTGATAAAACTCATCGGCGACCTCTGCTACACCCTGGTCGACCCGCGTATCGACTTCGCCGCGAGGAACGCCTGATGCTCAAGCTCTCCCCGCTGGCGCGCCGGCGCTTCGACCGCTTCAAGAAAAACCGCCGTGGCTGGTGGTCGCTATGGCTGTTCGTCGGCCTGTTCATCCTCACCCTCGGTGGCGAGCTGATCGCCAACGACAAGCCGCTGGTGGTCAGCTACCAGGGCTCGCTGTATTTCCCGGTGTTCAAGCGCTACACCGAGCAGGAGTTCGGCGGCCAGCTGCCGTTCCAGGCCGACTACCGCAGCGACTACGTGCAGCAGCTGATCCGCCAGGACGGCGGCTGGCTGCTGTTCCCGCCTATCCCCTTCAGCGAAGACACGCCCAACTACGACCTCAGCCGCCCGGCGCCGAGCCCGCCGACCGCGGTCAACTGGCTGGGCACCGACGACCAGGCGCGGGACGTGCTGGCCCGGGTGATCTACGGCGCCCGGGTGTCGATCCTGTTCGCCCTGGCCCTGACCTTTATCAGCGCCCTGATCGGCATCGCCGCCGGCGCCCTGCAGGGTTATTACGGCGGCTGGGTCGACTTGCTGGGCCAGCGTTTGCTGGAGGTCTGGTCGGGGCTGCCGGTGCTGTACCTGCTGATCATCCTTTCCGGTTTCGTCGAGCCGAACTTCTGGTGGCTGCTGGGGATCATGGCGCTGTTCTCCTGGCTGGCCCTGGTGGACGTGGTGCGCGCCGAGTTCCTGCGTGGGCGCAACCTGGAATACGTCAAGGCCGCCCGCGCCCTGGGCCTCAACGACCGCAAGGTGATAGTGCGGCACATCCTGCCCAATGCGATGAACGCCACCCTGAGCTACCTGCCGTTCATTCTCACCGGGGCGATTTCCACCCTCACCGCCCTGGACTTCCTCGGCTTCGGCATGCCGGCCGGCAGTGCGTCCCTGGGCGAACTGATCGGCCAGGGCAAACAGAACCTACAGGCGCCCTGGCTGGGCCTGACGGCATTTTTCACCCTGGCGCTGATCCTTTCGCTGCTGGTGTTTATCGGTGAGGCGCTGCGCGATGCCTTCGATCCACGATCCTGATCAAGCGGATGCTGAAATGACTGACAACCTGATCGAAATCCGCGACCTCAACGTCGCCTTCGGCACCCAGAAAGTGGTGCGCGACCTGTGCCTGGACATTCGCCCCGGCGAGTGCCTGGCCCTGGTCGGCGAGTCGGGTTCGGGCAAGTCGGTGACCGCCCATTCGATCCTGCAATTGCTGCCCGACTGCGACACCCACAGCAGCGGCAGCATCCGCTACCGCGGCCAAGAGCTGCTCGGCGCCGAGCCGCGGACCTTGCAGAAACTGCGTGGCGACCGCATCGCCATGATCTTCCAGGAGCCGATGACCTCGCTGAACCCACTGCACAGCATCGAAAAGCAGATCGGCGAAACCCTGCTGCTGCACAAGGGCCTGGGCGGCAGGGCGGCCCAGGCGCGGATCCTCGAACTGCTGCGCCTGGTGGGCATCCAGAAACCCGAGGAACGGCTCAAGGCCTATCCGCACCAGCTCTCCGGCGGCCAGCGCCAACGGGTGATGATCGCCATGGCCCTGGCCTGCGAACCGGAGCTGCTGATCGCCGACGAACCGACCACCGCCCTCGACGTGACGGTGCAGCGCAAGATCCTGCTGCTGCTCAAATCCCTGCAACAACGCCTGGGCATGTCCCTGCTGCTGATCAGCCACGACCTCAACCTGGTGCGCAGCATCGCCCAGCGCGTGTGCGTGATGAAGGCCGGGCAGATCGTCGAGCAAGCACCCTGCGAAACCCTGTTCAGCGCACCGCAGCATCCCTACAGCCGCGTGCTGCTCAACGCCGAGCCGGAAGGCGAAGCCCTGCCCCGGGACGAGCGCGAAGTGGTGCTGCAAGTGGACGACCTCAACGTGCAGTTCCAGATCGGCGGCGGGCTATTCCGGCGCAAGCAATACCTGCGGGCGGTGGACGGCATCAGCCTGAGCCTGCAACGGGGCAAGACCCTGGGCATAGTCGGCGAGTCCGGCTCGGGCAAGTCGACCCTCGGCCAGGCGATCCTGCGCCTGCTGGATTCCGAAGGCAGCATCCGCTTCCAGGGCGAGGCCCTCGACGGCCTCAACCAGAAGCAGCTGCGGCCCTGGCGCAAACAGATGCAGGTGGTGTTCCAGGACCCGTTCGGCAGCCTCAGCCCACGGATGTCGGTGCAACAGATCATCAGCGAAGGGCTGGAAGTGCACAGTCACTCCACCGCCCAGCAGTGCGAGCAGCAGGTGATCCAGGCGCTGGAAGAAGTCGGCCTGGACCCGGCCAGTCGCCATCGCTACCCCCACGAGTTCTCCGGCGGCCAGCGCCAGCGCATCGCCATTGCCCGCGCCCTGGTGCTCAAGCCGGCGCTGATCCTGCTGGACGAACCCACATCGGCCCTCGACCGCACCGTACAGAAGCAGGTGGTGGCGTTGCTGCGCCAGCTCCAGGAGCGGCACGGCCTGACCTACCTGTTCATCAGCCACGACCTGGCGGTGGTCCGCGCCCTGGCCCACGACATGATCGTGATCAAGGACGGCAAGGTGGTCGAACGCGGCCCCAGCCACGAAGTGTTCGAAGCGCCGCAGCATCCCTACACCCAGGAGCTCCTTGCCGCCGCCCACCCCGCCTGACCCCATTCTGTAGGAGCGAGGCTTGCCCGCGATAG
>NZ_JBQENK010000013.1:170620-172254 GCF_052044735.1 Pseudomonas sp. 22526 | reverse complement strand
ACCGGAACGGTCGTGGCGTACTCAAGATCGCTGAAGGTCCTCCGGCCCTTATCGCAGCCTGCGGCAGCGGCTACAGGGATAGCGTCAGCCTTGATGGTCGCGTCGCTGTGAGGATTCCCGGCATAATCTGCGCCGCGCTCCCTTCAGGACCTCCCCCATGAACGACACCGAAAGCCTCAAGGATTACCAGCGGGTTCGCCAACTGGCGATTCGTTCGCTGTTCGAGATCATCGAGCAATCCAGCGAGGGCACGGTGATCGTCGACCGCGACGCCAATATCGTCTGGATGAACGAGCGCTACGCCCGGCGCTTCGGCCTGGAGTCGGCGGCGTTCGCCATCGGCAAGGCCTGCGAAAGCGTGATCCCCGGCAGCCTGTTGCGCGAAGTGGTGCGCACCGGGCGGCCGATCCTGCTGGACATGCAGGACACCCCCAAGGACCCGCTGGTGGTGATGCGCCTGCCGATCCATGACGACGCCGGGGCGGTGATCGGCGCCATCGGCTTTGCCCTGTTCGACGAGTTGCGCAGCCTGTCGCCGATGCTCAAGCGCTACCTGAGCATGCAGGAAGAACTGGCCTCGACCCGCTCGCTGCTGCGGGCACGGCAGACCAAATACAACTTCGCCCACTTTATCGGCACCAGCGCCGCCAGCCTGGAAGTCAAACGCCGCGCCCGGCGCAGCGCCAGCGCCGACTCGCCGGTGTTGCTGCAAGGCGAGACCGGCACCGGCAAGGAGCTGCTGGCCCAGGCCATCCACGCCGCGTCGCCACGGGCGCACAAGGCCTTTGTCAGCATCAACAGCGCGGCGATTCCCGAAGCCCTGCTGGAAGCCGAGTTCTTCGGCACCGCCCCCGGCGCCTTCACCGGCGCCGACCGCAAGGGCCGCGCCGGCAAGCTGCAGATCGCCCAGGGCGGCACGCTGTTTCTCGACGAGATCGGCGACATGCCCCTGCCCCTGCAAAGCAAGCTGCTGCGGGTGCTGCAAGAGAAAGAGTTCGAGCCGGTGGGCTCCAACGAGGTGATCCAGAGCGACGTGCGGGTGATCGCCGCCACCTCCACCGACCTGGAAGCGGCGATCAAGCGCGGCGAATTCCGCGCCGACCTGTACTACCGCCTCAATGTGCTGCCGATCCAGGTGCCGCCGCTGCGCGAACGCCTGGACGACCTGCCGGCCCTCAGCGAAGCCATCCTCGAAGAACTGCGCAGCCAGCACGAACTGACTCCCGACGCCCTGGCCCTGCTCGGCCAGCACGCCTGGCCCGGCAATATCCGCGAGCTGCGTAACGTCCTGGAGCGGGCCGCCCTGCTCAGCGACGACCTGATGCTCAATGCCGGCGACCTGCGCGCGGCCATCGGCACCTTCAGCCCGGTGCCGCGCGCCGCCAACGTCCAGGCCGCCGAGGTGCAGCCCAACGAAAGCTTCGCCGCGGCGCGGGAGCGTTTCGACCGCCAGGTGATCGAGACGGCCCTGGCGCACTGCGGCGGCAAGGTGGTGCAAGCCGCGGCGCGCCTGGGACTGGGGCGCTCGACCCTGTACAAGAAGATGGCGGCGCTGGGGATTGAAGAGTCTCAATAGAGAGACACGCATCTCCATAAAGAGAAAGGCCCAGCGCTACGCGCTGATCGCGGGCAAG